>NZ_JBQXFW010000006.1:0-274210 GCF_052615405.1 Lactobacillus sp. PSON
CTCTGGTGGCATGAGAGCCAATATAGCCTGCACCACCAATAACTAAAACTCGCATATTTTGCTCCTTTTATTTAACTTTCTTTTTTGTAACCGATTACAGTATAACACAATTTTAGTAAATAATTTACTAAAGTTAATAAAAATGTTATTTGCTATAATAAATAATATAAAAAGAAGTTTGTAACATAAACAGCTTACTTTGATGAAATTAAATCTTTTGTATAATATAATTAACTATTTAATTTTAGGAAAGAAATGTAGAATGACAACAATAAAAGAAATTGCTGAAAAGTCAGGATATTCTTCAGCTACAGTTTCAAGGCTTTTGAATAATGATCCAAATCTTTCAATTACAGCAGATACTAAGAATAAAATTTTAGAATTAGCAAATAAATTAGGCTATTGGGAAAGTCATCAAGGTAAGAAAATTAAACCTACAATTGCATTACTTTATCGAGTAAATCATCAAGAACAACTTCAAGATGAGTATTTTATTTCTTTAAAGGAAAAAATTATTGAAACTACTAAAAGTCAAGGTATAAAAATGGAGGTTTTTGAAGATATAAATGATTTAATTAACCATGCATCATTATTCCAAGGCTTTTTAGGAGTAGGTTCTGATGAAATTTCAATAAATAGCTTGCAAAAATTACATAAAGTTTTGTCAAATGGTGTATTTATTGATACAAACCCTGCTCCAAATTTATTTGATTCAATTAAACCTAATTTATTTTTAACAGTAAAAGATGCAATTAATCAATTGTTAAAGGTAGGATATGAAAAAATAGGCTTTATTGGTGGGTTAGGGCAAAAATTTGACCATATTCAGGAAAAGGATATTCGTGAAATTGCTTTTAAAGAATATATAACAACTCGTAATATAAAACATGCACCAATGTATGTTTCTGGTCCTTTCAGTGTTGAAAATGGATATCAATTAGGTAAATTAGCGGCTAAAAAAGAATTGCCTCAAGCTTTTGTAATAGCTTCTGATACATTGAGTGTTGGAGTATTGCAAGCTTTTAATGAGGCAGGAATCAATGTTCCTCGTGATGTAGCAATTATTTCAATAAATAACAGTGATGTAGCTAAGTATGTTTCACCACCTTTAACTTCTTATAATATCAATCAAGAAGAGATGGTCTTACAAGCAATTAGTATGTTGACAGATTTAATAATGAGACCTAATCGACCGTATGAAGAGGTAAATGTTAATACTAATTTAATTGTACGAAAAAGTTTTATCCCTAAAAAATAATAATTCATTATAAAGAAATGCTGTTAATTCAGTATTTCTTTTTTATTTAGTAAAGTTTTAGTAATACTTAGTAATGAATAAATCCTTTACTAAATATTAGTAAAGAAGTATACTAATCTCTGTAAACGGTTTCATAGTTTTATTAGGGAGGCAAACTATGACAAAAAATCAACAGTTAAAAGGAAGGAAAATTCTTTCCTACGCATCGTTTTGCTTGGGTAATCTTGGTCACTCAGCATTTTATGGTGTTTTAAGTACATATTTTATTATTTTTATTACTAGTTCAATGTTTAATGGTGTTAACCCAAATATTGCTGATAAGTTGATAGCAATGATTACAGGATTAATGGTTATTATTAGAATTGTTGAACTAGTTATTGATCCAATTTTGGGTAATATTGTTGATAATACACATACCAAATGGGGTAAATTCAAGCCATGGATTTTAGGAGGAACTGTTGTTAGTGCAGCATTACTTTTGGTTTTATTTACAGGGATTTTTGGTTTAGCTAGAGTAAATTGGATTTTATTTGCAATTTTATTTGTAATTATTTTCATTTTATTTGATGTGTTTTATTCGTTATCAGATGTATCTTATTGGGGAATGGTTCCAGCTTTGAGTGAAGATTCACATGCACGTGGAATTTATACTTCATTAGGGGCTTTTTCTGGTACGATTGGTTGGAATGGTTTAACTATTATCATGGTACCAATTGTTACTGGTGTAACTTATATGGTAACTGGTAAGCATAGTGAAGGAGCAGCGGGTTGGTTTGCTTTTGCAGCTGTTATTTCTCTTTTAGCAATTTTATGTGCCATTATTGTATGTGCTGGTACTAGAGAAAAAGAAAACTTAATTAGAACATCTGCCAAAAAAGACACAACTATTAAAGAAGTTTTTGGAGCAATTTTTCATAACGATCAAATTCTTTGGCCTAGTTTAGCTTACTTAATGTATTCAGTAGCTCAAACTATTACTAACGGTGTTATGTTCTACATGTATAAATTTGTGCTTGGAAAGCCAAATGAATTTTGGGTTGTTGGTGTAATTGCTACCATTATTGGATTTTGTGTAAGTCCACTTTTCCCAATTTTGAATAAATATATTCCACGTAAATGGTTATTTATTGGAGGTCAAATTTCACTTTCATTTGCTTATATAATTTTTATTTTTGCAAGAACTAATGTTGTGATGATGGATATTGGATTAGCTTTGTTTAACATCAACTTTGCACAGCTTGTAACTGTCTTAACTTTGACTGATGCTATTGAATATGGTCAACTTAAAAATGGTCAAAGAAATGAAGCGGTTGTTTTAGCAGTTCGTCCAATGATTGATAAGTTTGCAGGTGCAGTATCAAATGCTTTAGTAGGTTATGTTGCAATTGCCGCTGGGATGACAGGAAGTGCTACTGCAGCTGATATGACTGGTAAAGATATTCATACTTTTAATACTTTAGCCTTGTATATTCCATTAGTTTTAGCAATTTTATCAATTATAATTTTTGTAAGTAAAGTTAAATTAACTGAAAAGAAACATGCAGCTATTGTTGAAGAATTAAAGGATAAACTTGCTGAAGGTAAAGCAGAACAGGGAGAATTAGTGCCTGAATTAAGAGATGATGCTATTTATGCACCAGTTTCAGGTAAACTTCTTAAAATTAGTGAGGTCATTGATGAAAATGGTAAACCGTTTCCTGGTAAAGGCTTTGCTATTAAGCCAAATTCAAATCACATTTATGCACCATTTAATGGAACTATTAAATTTACTTTTGGAACAAAGCATGCTTTTGAGATTGTTTCAGATAATGGCTTAGCCATGGTTGTTCACGTAGGGCTTGGAACAGTAAATATGCGTGGACAAGGGTTTGTTACTCATTACTTAGATGGTCAAAAAGTTAAACGTGGTGATTTACTGCTTGATTTTAATAGAAAATTGATTATTGATAATGGATATCAAGATACTATTGTTAATTTCTTTACTAAGCCTAGAGATATTGAAAAAATCGAAGAAACTGCTACAGATAGACTTATTAAGCATGGTGATACAGTTATGGAAGTTCAATTTAAAGGTAAGACTAAAACTTCAAAGAAGACAGTTTCTGAATCACCAGTGATGGCTTAGAAAGGAATATAAAAATGAAAGAATTGTCACGATTTTTATATGGTGGTGATTATAATCCTGATCAATGGCCAGAAGATACTTGGTCACAGGATATTGAAGTATTTAAAAAAGCAGATATTAATTCGGCTTCGATTAATATTTTTTCTTGGGCACTTCTTGAGCCTGAAGAAGGAAAGTATGATTTTTCTAAATTAGACAAGATTGTAGAGGAATTATCTGAAAATAATTTTGATATTGTAATGGCAACGTCGACTGCTGCAATGCCAGCTTGGATGTTCAAAAAATATCCTGATGTGGCTCGAGTTGATTATCAAGGTCGGCGGCATAAATTTGGACAGCGACATAATTTTTGCCCTAATAGTATAAATTATCAACGTCTTGCTAAACACCTAGTAGAAAAGATTGTTCAACGCTACTATAAAAATCCTCATATTGCCGTTTGGCATGTAAATAATGAATATGGTGGCAATTGTTATTGTGAAAATTGCCAAAAAGAGTTCAGAATTTGGCTTAAAAATCGTTATCAAACTTTAGATAATTTAAATAAGGCTTGGAATAATAACGTTTGGAGTCACACTATTTATAACTGGGATGAGATTGTTGTTCCAAATGAATTGGGCGATGCGTGGGGAAATGAAGTCAGTGAGACTATTGTTCCTGGATTATCAATTGATTATTTACGCTTTCAGTCTGAAAAATTACAAGATCTCTTTAATATGGAAAAGACAATTATTAAAAAATATGATCCTGAAGCACTAGTGACGACTAATTTTCATAGCTTACCAAATAAAATGATTGATTATCAAAAATGGGCCAAAGATCAAGATATTATTTCATATGATTCTTATCCAGCTTATAATGCACCAAATTATTTACCAGCTTTTCTTTATGATTTGATGAGATCGCTTAAACATCAACCATTTATGTTAATGGAATCTACACCATCTCAAGTTAATTGGCAGTCATATAGTCCGTTGAAGCATCCAGGACAAATGCAAGCAACAGAATTTCAAGCAGTTGCTCATGGAGCAAATACGGTTCAGTTTTTCCAATTAAAACAGGCAGTTGGTGGTTCGGAAAAGTATCATGGTGCTGTAATTGGTCACTCACAACGCACAGATACAAGAGTGTTTAAAGAAGTTGCTGACTTAGGTAAGAAACTTAAAAAAGTAGGACCTAAAATTTTGCATACAAATAATGAATCAAAAGTAGGGATAATCTTTGATTGGAGCAATTTCTGGAGCTATGAATATGTAGATGGAATTAGTCAAGATTTTAATTATATGTCAGAAATTTTAGATTATTACCGTCAATTTTATGAACGTAATATTCCAGTTGATATAATTGGAGTTGATGATAATTTTGATCGATATAATTTAATTGTCGCTCCAGTTCTGTATATGGTAAAACCAGGCCTTGATAAAAAAATTAATAAATATGTTAAAAAAGGCGGAAGATTTATTACTACCTTCATGTCAGGAATGGTTAATGAAAGTGATAATATCTATATTGGTGGTTATCCAGGTCCGCTTAAAGAAGTCACAGGAATCTGGGTTGAAGAAAGTGATGCGGTTATTCCAAATCAAAAAATTACTGCAAGTTTTGATAAAGCTGAACTTCAATGCGGCTTGATATGTGACTTGATTCATCCTATTTCAGCGAAAGTTTTAGCAAGATATTCTTCTGAATTTTATGCAGGAACTCCTGCTGTAACAGTCAATGATTATGGTAAAGGCAAAGCTTGGTACATTGGTAGTAAATTTAAACATGGTTCCCTTAGTAGAATCATGGATTATATTTTGACAACTTGTAGAATTCAAAGTCTAGCTAATAGTAGTTTGGAAATTACATGTCGAAAAGATATGAGTGGTAAAAAATATTACTTTGTTTTAAATATGAGTAATGAAGCTCAAATGTTGCCAGATAAATTTCTGAATTATAAAGATATAATCACTGATAGTTTACCTACTAAAAAAGTTAAACCATGGCAAGTTTTAATTTTAAATTAAGTGAGAAATGATAGACTAGTAAAAATATACTAGTCTATTATTTTTAGTTAAAAATTTATTTTATTTAAGTAAATCATTTACTAAAAGATCTAAAAGTACTATACTTTATTTATGAAAACGATTACAAAAAAGAGAACGAGGAAGTTATTATGAATAAAGAAGAATTATTAGCAGCTTATAAGAATACTTTTGGCGAAGAAGGACAAGACATTTTCTTTTCACCAGGTAGAATCAATGTAATAGGGGAACACACCGATTATAATGGTGGGCATGTATTTCCTGCAGCTATTAGTTTAGGTGTATATGGTGTATACGGTCCGCGTAGCGACAATAAAGTAGTTCTTTACTCAGGTAATATTGATGGAGAAGCAGTTGAATTTGACTTAGATGATGAAACAGTTGAAAAAGATGACCGTTTCTGGACAAATTACTTCAAAGGAATGCTTACTTATCTTCGTCATCGAAAAGATGGTGATAAAATTAACCACGGATTTAATCTTTATATTAAAGCAACCCTGCCATCTGGATCAGGACTTTCTTCTAGTGCAGCTATTGAAATGTTAATGGGAATTATTTTAAAAGATGAATTTGATCTTGATGTTGATCGAGTAACTTTAGCGAAGTTAGGTCAAAAAACGGAGAATGAGTTTGTTGGTTTAAATTCCGGAATCATGGATCAATTTGCATGTATTATGGGTAAAAAAGATAGTGCAATTTTTCTTGATTGTAATACTTTGGAATATGAATATAAGCCTCTTAAGTTAGGCGAATATGAAATTATTATTATGTCAACCAATAAAGAGCATACGTTAGCGGATTCTGCTTATAATGATCGAGTTAAAGAATGTAATAATGCTCTTGAAAAATTACAAAAGAAATTAGATATTAAAGCGTTAGGTGAACTTGATGATCATACCTTTGATGAGTATTCTTATTTAATTAATGATGAAACAGAATTAAAACGCGCTCGTCATGCAGTTAGTGAAAATGGTAGAACTATTCGAGCTACAAAGGCAATGGAAGCTAATGATCTTGAAAAATTAGGACGTTTGATTAATGCTTCTCATGTTTCACTTCATTATGATTATGAAGTAACTGGAAAAGAGCTTGATACTTTAGCAGAAGAATCTTGGAAACAAGATGGAGTTCTGGGTGCAAGAATGATTGGCGGAGGCTTTGGTGGAAGTGCTATTGCCATTGTTAGAAAAGATAAAGCGGAAGATTTTAAGAAAAATGTAGGTAAGGCATACCGTGAAGCAGTTGGGTATGATGCAAGTTTTTATGATGCTGAAATTGTTGATGGAACTAAAAGAATTTAATTTAAAAGGAGAATAGTAAAGAATGCAAGTTATAGAGAAATTTGCGGATGAAATTATTAAAAGTGGAAGTTACAAGCCACTTGATAAAGTTTATGTAATTAATAAAATCCGGGCTTTAGTTGGAGATAAAGATGAAGAAGCTAATGATGAACATTGTGTTAAACAATTAGTTGATTTAGCAGTAAAAAACAAAAAAATTCCTGATGATATTACTAGTCGTGAAGTTTTAAATGATGAATTATATGACTTGATGACACCAACACCGTCAAAAGTTAATGAGATTTTTTGGCAGAAAATGCAGCTTTCTCCTGAAAAAGCCACCGATTGGTTTTATAAATTATGTGAAGATAATGATTATGTAAAAAAAGAAGCAATTGCAAAAAATATTGTTTTTTCAGGAGTTTCTTCTAAAGGACATGGTCTAGAAATTACTATTAACTTATCTAAACCGGAAAA
The DNA here is from genome assembly GCF_052615405.1 of Lactobacillus sp. PSON. Taxonomy (NCBI): domain Bacteria; kingdom Bacillati; phylum Bacillota; class Bacilli; order Lactobacillales; family Lactobacillaceae; genus Lactobacillus; species Lactobacillus sp. PSON. The sequence continues at coordinate 7,168 of NZ_JBQXFW010000006.1, forward strand.
AGATCCTAAAGCTATTGCTGCAGCTGCTCATGCAACTGGTAAGAAGTATCCACAATGTGCACTTTGTCTTGAAAATGAGGGCTACCTTGGTGGCTATGGTAAAAATGCTCGTTCAAATTTACGTATTATTAGAATGAATATTGGAGGACGTTCATGGGGATTTCAATATTCACCATATGCTTACTTCAATGAACATTGTATCTTCTTAGATCAAAAGCATGTTCCAATGGAAATTAATGAGCAAACTTTGATTAATTTAGTTGATATTGAAAAGCAGCTTCCAGCATATTTTGTTGGTTCAAATGCGGATTTACCAATTGTTGGAGGCTCCATGCTGGCTCATGAACACTATCAAGGTGGTCGACATGTATTTCCAATGATGAAAGCTAAGATTAAAAAAGAGCTTAAGTTTAATAAATATCCAAATGTTAAAGCTGGAATTGTTGACTGGCCAATGAGTGATATTCGTTTAATTAGTGAAAATTCTTTAGATATTATTGATTTAGGCACACAAATTATTAAATTCTGGGATAACTACAGTGATGAAAGTCGTCAAATTATTGCTTTTAAAGATAATAAGCGTCATCATACTGTAACTCCAATTATGCACCGAGATGGTGAAAAATTTGTTTTAGACCTTGTTTTGCGTGACAATAATGTTAGTGACGAATACCCATTAGGAATTTTTCATCCACATGCAGAACTTTGGCATATTAAAAAGGAAAATATTGGCTTAATTGAAGTTATGGGACGTGCAATTTTACCGGGACGTCTTAAGAGTGAAATGGCAGAAGTTAAAAAGTATCTTTTAGGACAAAAAAATAATATTGCAGAAAGTCATTTAAGTTGGGCTAATAAGATTAAGAACAATAATACTATTACTGAAGGCAATGTTGATGAAATTTTGCATCAAGCTTTAGTTGAAATATTTGAAGAAGTATTGCAATGTGCAGGTGTCTTTAAGAATACTGAAGATGGTGAAAAAGGATGGGAACAATTTACAAATGATTTAATTAAGGAAGTAGACTAAAATGAAAACAAATTTTGTAAAATATGGTAGAAAAGACGACAAAGACCTTTGTGAAATTACTTTAGCTAACTCAAAGGGTACAGAAGTTAAAGTTTTGAATTATGGAGCTACCTTGGAAAAAGTTTTATTGAATGGTGAAAATATGATTTTATCTTTAGATAATCCAATTGACTATTCAAAACAGCGCAACTATTTAGGTGGAACTGTAGGTAGAGTATGCGGTAGAATTCGTCATGGTCAATGGGGCGTTAAGCATATGATATATCAATTGCCATTAAATGAGGGTGAAAATCATATTCATGGTGGCACGGGAACTGATACAAGAGTATGGGACTTTAGTGTTTTTGCTGATGATAATACTGCACGAGTTGATATGACTTTAATTGATTCTGACTTTAACAATGGTTTTCCAGGTAATATGAAAATTGTAGCTAGTTATGAACTAGATGAAGAAAATAATTTACGTTACAGTATTACTGCCTTAAGTGATAAGATGACTATTTTTAATCCGGCAAACCATACTTACTTTAATCTGGGTGAATCAGCTAAGGATCTTGACATGCAAATTAATGCTGATTACTACATTCCAGTTGGAAAAGACGGTTTACCATTAGAAGGAATGAAGAGTGTAAAGAACACTGCTTTTGACTTCACTAAAAATAAGAAAATTTCTGAAGCACTTGCTTGTGATGATGAACAGATTAAATGGCGTAATGGTTTAGATCATCCGTTTATTTTAAATGGGATGCAACCAGCTGCTGTTTTAACTGGAAAGAAGCATCGGTTAATTGTAACTACTGATGCACCTGCAGTAGTGGTTTATACTGGAAATCATTTTGATCATACAGGATTAGCTGAAAAGTACGGTCAATATGATGGAGTAACTTTTGAAGCTCAATGTCCGCCTGCTTATGGTAGTGATTTAGATGAAATTACATTAATGCCAGGTGAAGTATTTGAAAGAAATGTTTGCTGGAATTTTGAATAATTAGATATTATAAGTGCTATGATTATATTTTTGCACGGAATACTGTTATACTAAAACTGTAGAAAGCGCTTAACACGTGATTATTTAGAAAAGAGTGTTCATAATGGAAAAATACATTGTAAATTCAGATCTTGAAGATGGAACTATTCAAGTTTATACCAAGGTTGGTATTCACAAGTTGATTAGTGATGAAAAGATGGCTGAAGGTGGAGAAGACGCTGGTCCAGATCCAGTTGAATACTTGGCAACTGCTGTTAACTCATGCATCGCAATTTCTGCTGGTAGCTTAGCTAAAGCCAATACTGAAGCACTTGAGAATTTCCATATTGAAAATCATGTTGAAACTAAGCCAATTGTTCATACTAAGAGAAGCGTTGTTTCTAAGATGGTTATCAGAGTTAGCTTTGATGGTATTCCAAAAGATAGAAAACAAGAATTTTTAGCACATGCATTACATGTTTCGACAGTTTATAATACTTTAGCTAAAGTTGTTGAAATGGATGTTAAGCTTGAAAATTAAAATGGAGTCGCGTTTGCGACTCTTTTTTAATTTTTGAGTTCAAAAGTCTAATTTTGATTTATAATAGAAATGTAGAAATCGTTAGCAAATTAAACAAATTATAAAGACTAAGTTCTTTTGAGGCGTAATATGTCCTGGGGAATAATTTTAAGTGATATTGTATTTTTGTTGATGATTGCTGGAGGAATTTGGAGTATTTATGCTTCAATCTCCAGTGCAAAACCGCTACATGTAAAAGCTAATGGCAGTATACGGCTGGCTAATGTAGCTCAGTGGTATGGCTATTTCTTCGGTGCAATTTTGATTCTTTGCTCAATTGCAGGTTTGTGCGGTGCATATAGATAAAATAAAAAAGGCTCAATGAGCCTTTTTTATTTTGATTTCTTTTTATATGGCATTTGAATTCGTAGTGCTTCATAAATAGGTCGACCGCCAAGCCAATCTAATACGAAGTAAGCGATAAAAGTAGTGATAATCATTGGCAAAATTTGTTCAACTGTTCCTACCATTTCTGACAAAAGAGTTACAGCTGTAAAAGGAGCTTTTTCAATAGCACCAAAATAAGCCGCCATTGCAATCACCACGATATGAGGATAATAAGCTTCTGTAATAAAACCACTGCGAATAAGAGCCATTGCAAATGCTACCCCAAGAAAAGCACCCAAAACCAGAATAGGCATAAAGATTCCTCCTGGAACAGAACTGCCATAGGATAACATTGAAAAAACAAATCTAACTACAAAGTATAATAATGGAATTGAAATTGCCATTGCAATTGATTGTTTATTTAAATTAAGCTTGTATGAACTAGTAAATAAACTACTAATTAAATCATGTGAACCACCTAATAACTTAGCATTCCAAAGTCCTACAGGAATAATTAAAATAAATGGAATAATGCTGTGATACTGTTTAGGAATAAACTTAATATGTGAAAACCAAGGCTTAAGACTTAATAAGCAATATTGATAAACATAAGCTAATAATCCTAACAATACGCCTAAAATTGGAAGAGACCAATATATATTAAGTGGTAGGTCACCTTTAACTGGCAAGTATAAGCAAGGAGTAGTACCAAAGAAGAAAAGTGTCATTAAATCTGCTGTAAAACTAGCAGCTAAGGCCATTAAACACTCACGTGGCTTGAAATTAAATGTAATTTCTTCAACTAAGAAGAATACTCCAGCTAGTGGCGCACTAAAGGCAGCAGCCAGTCCTGCCGCAACTCCGCTTTGTTGGAGCAAGCGGATATATTCTTCGTCTGAATTAAGAAACTTATCTCCTAATCCTTGTCCAACTAGAGCTCCCATTTCAATACATGGACCCTCTCGTCCAAGCATTAATCCAGGACAAATAGCTAGTAATCCACCAACGAATTTACGCCAAAGAACAGGCCACCATGCAATTTTATTTTCATTTAAAAAAACTGCCTCAATTTGTGGTACCCCTGATCCAACTAAATCGCTTAGGTAAGGCTTGATAAGCTTACCTAGAATAAGACAAATAATTGCCATTATTAAAACATAGGGGATTAGATAAAGGGGATGTTTTCCTAAAATGGGATAAATAGTAAATAAAAACTGCATAGTATGATCAATTATCCAGCGAAAAACTCCAACAATTCCACCAGTCATAATTCCGACTAGTACTCCATCAGCAATGTATAAACTTAGACTAGAAACGAAAGGTTGTCGTAAAATTTGTTTAGCTTTTAAAATCATAATCAACTTCTTTATAAAAACAACAATAATACACAATTATATTTTAACAAAAATTCTTTAAAAAAACTTAAAAAGAACTTTGAATATTACTAATAAAAGGTTCATAATAATAGATGTTTGACGGTTTAAAAAGGAGTTTTAATTTTTTATGAAAAGTAAAGATAAAGATGATGTCAAAATTAAGCTTGGTAGCTTAGTTTTGATGATTTTTTCTTCCATCTTTGGCTTTAGTAATTCACTTACTGCCTATTATCAGATGGGATATTACAGTATTATTTGGTATATTATTACCGCTATTTTATTCTTTTTGCCATCTGCACTAATATTTGCAGAATATGGCGCCACCTTTAAAGGTGTTAAAGGTGGGATTTTTTCATGGCTTGAAGGGTCAACTAATGAAAAGGTAGCTTTTATTGGAACTTTTATTTGGCTTTCTGCTTGGGTTGTGTGGCTTGTATCATCGACACAATTTTTCTTAGTATCAGTGTCTACCGCAATGTTTGGACATGATACTACTCAAAGTTGGCACTTAGCAGGTCTTACATCTACCCAATTATTAGGAATTCTAGAAGTAGTATTTTTAGTAGTTGTAACTTTTTGTGCAAGTAAAGGAATTGATAAAATTGCAGTAGTTAATAATATTGGTGGGGTCTTTACCTTAGCAATTGCTATTGGATTTATGGTGATTTCACTTTTAGTATTTATTTTAAATCATGGTCAACTTGCAGAACCAATTACTGCTACTAATTTAACTCATTCACCAAATCCAGCTTTCCAATCTCCAATTGCAGTTGTTTCATTTATTGTTTATGCTTTATTTGCATATGGTGGTCTTGAAACAACTTCTGGAGTTATTGATTCAGTTGATAAACCAGAAAAAACTTTCCCTAAAGCACTTGTAACTGCAATGATTGCAATGACTGCATTATATGTAGTAAATATTTTAATGTGTGGTATCGCGGCTAACTGGAATACTCAACTTGGCGTTAAAGGTGTAGATTTGGCTAATGTTGAATATGTGTTGATTAACAATTTAGGTGTTGTTACAGGACATAGTTTGGGATTATCCCAATCTGCATCTTTAGCACTTGGTAGTGCATTTTCACACTTTGCAGGTATTGCGGATGTTTTATCAGGGATTGCGGCAGCCTTTTTAATGGTTTATTCACCGATTAAGTCATTTATTGAGGGATGCGACCCGCGACTTTTACCTAAGAAGTTAGTTGAATTAAATAAACATGGTATGCCAGAAAAATCTATGTGGCTTCAAGCAGCTATTGTAGCAATTATTATCTTATTTATTTCCTTTGGTGGTAATGCAGCTGATCAGTTCTATACAATATTAATGGATATGATGAACGTTTCATCATCAGCACCTTACTTGTTCTTGATTGCAGCTTATCCATTTTTTAAGAAAAAGAAGGATTTAGATCGTCCATTTGTTTTTATTGAAGGTACTAAAAAGGTATGGGCAACAACTATTGTCGTATGGCTTGTTGTAGCCATCGGAATTATCTTTACTTGTATCGAGCCACTCTTTACAGGTGATTATCAAACTTCATTCTGGACAGCTATTGGACCAGTAGCCTTTGGCGTGGTTGCTTGGGTATATTATGATTATCGTGAACGAAAAAGCGATAGAGTAGATGAGATAGCTGAATAAAAATAAGGATATGCATTAGCATATCCTTATTTTTTATTTCCCCAATTCCATGGATTATTATGCCATGATTTTAAAATATGATATTCTTTTTCTGAAAAATGATTTAACTCTTTTTCAATATTAATTAGTTGGAGATAAGAAAGTAAAGGTTCAAATTTAATTTTATTTTTATCAAAATTTACTTTGGCATCTGGTAAATAATAAGTAAAAATTGAAGAAACACCAATTACGTTTCCGCCTTCTTTTTCTGTAGCATGAACTGCCTCAAGGACAGACCCACCAGTAGTGATAAGATCATCAATTAAGACAATCTTATCATCTTTAAAAAAATGTCCTTCAATTTGTCGTCCCTTGCCATGGTCTTTAGGTTTTGGACGAACGTAAATCATTGGTAAATCTAATTTTTCTGCTACAAAAGCTGCATGTGGGATTCCCGCTGTAGCAACCCCGCCAATAATCGTTACGTCTGGGAATTTTTCTTTAATTAAATTAGCCAAGTCTTCTTCGATCCAACTTCTCAGTTGAGGATATGAAATTGTTAAACGCAAATCTGTATAAATTGGTGATTTCATACCACTTGCATAGGTGAAAGGTTTTTGTGGAGAAAGAGTAATAATTTTATTTTCAATTAATGATTTGATAATTTCTGTCTTATGCATTAGTTAAATTCCTCCTTGATTGCTTTATAAGCTGCTTGTGGGTTACTTGCTAAAGTAATTGGCCGTCCAACTACGATAGCTGATGAGCCATATTTCTTAGCTTGAGCAGGAGTTGCGATACGTGATTGATCGTCTTGGGTATCGTCTTTTGGTCTGATGCCTGGTGTCACATAAAGAAAGTTATCGGTAATATTTTTGCGCAAGTTTTCAACTTCTAATGCAGAGCAAATTACACCATCTGCACCAGCTTTTTTGGCCATTTTGGCTAAACTAGTTACTTCTTCTTCCATTGATAGACGACAGTTTTGCTCAAATTGTAAGCTATATTCAGATATTGAAGTTAGTTCAGTTACTGCTAAAAGTTTAGGAATCTTTTTATTAATAGGAGTTCCGTGTTTGAGACCATCTTTAGCAGCTTTAATCATTTGACTGCCTCCTAAAGCATGAACTGTAGTATAAGTTACTCCTAAAGAGGCAATCGCTTTAGCTGCTTGATAAACAGTATTTGGAATATCGTGCAATTTTAAATCTAAGAAAATTTTATATCCTTGTTCAGCTAGCTGTTTAACAGTTTCGCGATCAGTTGAATAAAACAACTCCATACCAATTTTAATAAAGGTGTCTTCAGGTTTGCCTAATTTAGTCAAAAGTTTGTCAAGACTTGCTTGATTATTAACATCAAGAGCCACGATTACTGGATGTTCCATTTTTCCTCCACAAAAAAAGACTCAAAGAGTACAAAGAGAGTACGCAAAGAGTCTGGTCTTGCTAAATTTAAGTCATAATCAAACTTGCGGTCTCTCTGTACCGAATTTAAAGTTTGTTTGAAAAAAGTCTACCACCAAAAAATAAAAAAGACAACTTAAATTTTAAACTTGCAAAAAATATTATTCCGTGTAAACTTAATTGTCAAAAAATAAAGAATGTCAGTGAGCATTCATTTTGGAGGACATTATGGTTAATACTCGTGTTAATTTGTTAGGATTAAATTTGAAAAATCCTATTATGCCAGCTAGTGGGACTTTTGGATTCGGAGATGTTGCTGCAGCTCAAAAGTTTGACTTGAATAATTTGGGTGCAATGGTCATCAAGACTGCAACCTTAGAAGAATCTTTTGGTAATCCACAACCGCAGATTGATATTTTGCAAGATGGAGTTTTGAATTCTGTCGGCTTAACTAATCCGGGTGTAGATAAAGTAATTAGTGATAAGCTTATGCCTTTTCGTAAAAAACATCCTGCTTTACCAATTATTGCTAGTGTTGGCGGAGAGCGGGAAGAAGATTATCTAGAAGTTGCAAAAAAATTTGATAAATCTGGCTTAGTCAATGCTTTGGAAGTTAATGTTTCTTGCCCTAATGTTGATTTGGGAGGGATGAGTTTTGGAATTCATCCAGAAATCGTTGAAGATTTAACTAGAAAGATTAAAGAGAGTGTTGATTTGCCAGTTTGTGTAAAATTGACTCCGAATGTAACAGATATTACTAAAATCGCTCAAGCTGCAGAAAGAGGAGGTGCCGATGGTCTTTCATTGATTAATACTGTTTTGGGGATGGACATTGATATAAAAACGTACAAACCAAAACTTGGGCATAATTTAGGTGGTCTCTCAGGAAAAAGCATTAAGCCAATTGCACTTAGAATGGTTTATCAAGTGCATCAAGTAACTAGTTTACCAATAATTGGAATGGGCGGAATTGAAAGTGCTGAAGACGTGGTGCAATTTTTGTTAGCTGGTGCAAGTTGCGTTGCTGTTGGAAGTGCGCATTTTAAGGATGAACTGGCGAGTTTCCATATTAGCCAAGAGTTACCAATTTTACTTGAAAAACTTGGCATAGAAGATGTTAATGAATTAATTGGACAAGTAAAAATGAATTAATCATTGACAGAGAATACTAATCTGAGTATATTTAACTAAAATATTACTTTTAAATTGGTCCCGTGAGGCTAGTAAAGTAACTCAATTAAAGTATGCACTTTATATAGAGCTCCTAGTCTGATTAGGCTGGGAGTTTTTTCATGGGATAAGAAACAGGAGGCAAAAATGGCAAAGCAAATCTGGGATGAAGCTGCAATGGGTCGTGCTCTTACTAGAATTACTTATGAAATTATCGAAAGAAATAAGGGTACTGAAGATTTAGTTTTAGTAGGAATAAAAACTCGCGGAGTTTACTTGGCTCAAAGAATTCATGACAGAATTCAAAAACTTGAAGGTGTTGATGTGCCTTTAGGAGAACTTGATATTACTCTTTATCGTGATGATCGTCATGATGCGAGTTTAAAACAGGATCCAGTTGTAAATTCAGAAAAAATTAGTGTAGATATTAATGATAAGCATGTTGTTTTAGTTGATGATGTGATTTATACAGGAAGAACAATTCGTGCCGCAATGGATGCTTTAATGGATCAAGGACGTCCAAGCTCAATTGCAGTAGCGGTTTTAGTAGATAGAGGACATAGAGAATTACCAATTCGTGCAGATTTTGTTGGTAAAAATATTCCAACTTCAATGGATGAGCAAGTTGCTGTTGAAGTTAAGGAAGTTGATGATAAAGATGTAGTAGAACTAAAATCTTTATCAAAGTAAAATAAACAAACAAAATATTTCAACCATTTAATTGACTCCAGAGAGGGCCAGAAGGGTTGATCATTTTTAGCATATTTAAATAAGCTAATGATGACGAAAAGCCTGGAGCAATTAATTGCTTCAGGCTTTTATTTTTAGAAAGAAGAAATCATGGAAAATTTAAATCTTGTTAGTTTAAACCATTTTGTTACAGTTAAAGACCTTACTTCAGAAGAAATTTTAGCTTTGATTAACAGAGCGGAATTTTTTAAAAAAGGTGGTAGTGTTCAAAAATTAACTAAACCAGTTTATATCAGTAATATGTTTTTTGAAGATTCGAGTAGAACTCATACGAGTTTTGAAATAGCTGAAAGAAAACTAGGTCTAACAGTAATTCCTTTCGATTCAAAGCATAGCTCAATCAATAAAGGAGAAACTTTATATGATACTTCTTTGATTATGGATGCTGTAGGAGTAGATATTGAAGTGATTCGTCATTCTAAAAATAAATACTATCAAGATTTAATTAACACATCAGGAAAACTTAACTTAGGAATTATTAATGCTGGTGATGGCAGTGGTCAACATCCATCTCAATGTATGCTTGATATGATGACGATTTATGAGCAATTTGGAAAGTTTGAAAACTTAAAGATTGCGATTGTAGGTGATATTACTAATTCACGAGTTGCCAAGAGTAATATGCAATTATTAAAGAAGTTAGGTGCCAAAATATACTTTGCAGGTCCTGAATATTGGTATGATAAAAAGTTTGATGAATATGGAGAATTCTCAGAACTTGATGAGATTTTACCAGAATTAGATGTGGTGATGCTTTTACGAGTTCAACATGAACGTCATCAAAAAGATACACATGAAGCAGAATTTGATAGTAAACAATATCATCAAAAATATGGTATTAATAAAGCCCGCTATCAAAAGTTAAAGGAAAATGCAATCATCATGCATCCCGGCCCAATTAATCATGATGTAGAACTCAGTGGTGAATTAGTAGAAGCACCTAAGTCGATGTTTTATCAACAGATGAAAAACGGTGTCTTCATGAGAATGGCAATGATTGAAGCGGTAATGAGAGGACGTAAGTTGGGAGGAATCCAATAATGAAAACAGTAATTAAAAACGGCCTTGTCTATCAAAATGGGCGCTTAATTAAGACTGATATATTAATTGAAAATAATAAAATTTCTGCTCTGGGTCAAAATTTGACTGGTGAAAAAGTGATTGATGCTTCAGGGATGCTGGTGACACCGGGCTTAGTTGATGTTCATGTTCATTATCGTGATCCTGGTCAAACTTATAAAGAAGATATTGAAACTGGTAGTCGCTCTGCAGCTAGAGGCGGCTTTACTACAGTAGGTGCCATGCCGAATGTAAAGCCAGTACCGAATACCGCAGAATTAATGCAAAAAATGATTCAAAAAAATCATGAAAAAGGCTTGGTGCACATTTTTCAGTATGCACCAGTAACTATTGACCAAACAAGCAATACTTTACCTGATTATCAAAGTTTAAAAGCTGCTGGAGCTTTTGCCTTATCAAATGATGGACATGGTATTCAAAGCGCGCAAGTAATGTATCAAGCTATGCAAAAAGCTCAAGAAAATGACTTAATCATTGCAGCTCATGCTCAAGATGATTCTTTATTTAATCAGGGTGTAATTAACGAAGGGGAAAAATCCCAAGAGTTAAATTTGCCAGCTATTACTGAATTAGCTGAGACGACTCAAATAGCTCGTGATTTGTTATTAGCTCAAAAAACTGGCGCTCATTATCATATCTGTCATGTTTCAACAAAGACAAGTCTGGATTTGGTAAGACTTGCTAAAAAGCATGGGGTTAAAGTAACTTGTGAAGTTGCACCGCATCATTTGTTACTAGCAGATAAAGATATTCCATCAGATAATCCATATTATAAGATGAATCCTCCTTTGAGATCTGAAAAAAATAGAAAAGCGTTAATTCAAGGTCTGCTTGATGGCACAATTGATATGATTGCTACTGACCATGCTCCTCATGCTAAAAATGAAAAAAGTGGCTCCTTCAAAACAGCTGCCTTTGGTATTACAGGTAGCGAAACAGCTTTTGCAAGTTTATATACTAATTTAGTTAAAACAAAAGTTATTTCTCTTGAAAAATTGCTAGCTTTAATGACTAAGAATCCTGCACGAGTTTTTAATTTAAAACATGCTGGCATAATTGAACCAGGGCGAGAAGCGGATTTAACAATTTTTGATATTAATCATAAAAAACGCTGGCGTGAAGAAGATTATTGCTCAAAAGCGGTGAACACACCATTTACTGGTCAAGAATTATATGGTCAAACTGTAAAAACTATTGTTAGCGGAAAAGTAGTCTACGAGAGGTAAAAATGCGGTATTTAATTTTAGAAGATGGTAGTGTTTATGAAGGTGAAGGCTTTGGTGCAAACATTGATACTGAAGCAGAAGTAGTTTTTACTACAGGGATGACGGGATATCAAGAAGCAATTACAGATCAGTCTTATGCTAATCAGATTTTAGTATTTACTAATCCTTTAATTGGAAACTATGGCGTTACTTTGGCAGATTATGAAAGTTTAAAACCGCAAATCAAAGGCGTAATTTGTCATCAACTTGCTCGCCGTCCAGATAATTGGAGAATGCAGGAGAGTTTGCCAGAATTTTTGCAAAAAATAAATGTTCCAGCTATTCAAGGTATTGATACACGTGAACTAGTTAAAAAACTGCGTGAATATGGTACTTTAAATGGTAAAATTACTAATTCTAAACAAGAAGCTACAAAAATTGCTCAAGAATTACGCAATAAAAACTTTACCCATAATGTTATTAGTCAGGTTTCTACTAAGTCATCATATCCAGTTCCAGGTTCTAAAAGAAATGTAGTTGTAGTTGACTTTGGCTTGAAAAATAGTATCCTACGCGAACTTAGCGAGCGTGATTGTAATTGCATTATTGTTCCTTTTAATACTAGTAGCCAGGAAATACTGAATTTACATCCAGATGGAGTTTTGCTTTCAAACGGTCCTGGAGATCCAAAAGAGATGCAGGAAGCAATCAAGATGGTAAGCGAAATTGAAAAACATCTGCCAGTTTTTGGAATTTGTATGGGACACCAAGTTTTTGCTTTGGCTAATGGAGCTAAAACTTACAAGATGAAATTTGGCCATCGAGGATTTAATCACCCTGTTAAAGAAATTGCAACTGGGAAAATCGGCTTTACTTCACAAAATCATGGCTATGCTGTAGATGCTAGTTCAATTGATTCAAAAAAATTAATGATTACTCATGAAGAAATAAATGATAAGACAGTTGAAGGTTTGCGTCATAAAAAATATCCTGCGTTTTCGGTACAGTTTCACCCAGATGCTACACCGGGACCACATGATGAAGTTTCGCTGTTTGATGAGTTTATGACAATGATTGATAATTTCAAAGGAGCAAAAAATGCCTAAAAGACAAGATATTCATAAAATTTTGGTAATTGGTTCAGGTCCCATTATTATCGGTCAAGCAGCCGAATTTGATTATTCAGGTACTCAAGCTTGTTTAGCATTAAGAGAAGAAGGATATGAAGTAGTCCTAATTAACTCTAATCCCGCTACAATCATGACAGATACTACAATTGCAGATAAGGTGTACATTGAACCTTTGACTTTAGAAAGTGTTTCAAGAATTATTCGCCAAGAATATCCTGATGCAATTTTGCCAACTTTAGGTGGTCAAGTAGGACTTAATATGGCTTTAGCTCTGGCAAAAAGCGGTTTACTTGATGAATTAAATATTGAACTCTTAGGAACAAAACTAGAATCAATTGAACAAGCAGAAGATCGTGAAAAATTTAAAGAACTTTGTCAAAAATTAGGTGAACCAGTTCCTCCTTCAACAACCGTTCATACAGTTGAAGAAGCGTTAGAATTTGGTGAAAAGATAGGCTATCCAATTATTGTTCGTCCAGCCTTTACAATGGGCGGTACTGGTGGAGGAATTTGTCACGATAAAGAAGAATTACGAGAAATTGCTAAAAATGGGTTAGAATTGTCTCCAGTGACAGAATGTTTAATTGAAAAATCAATTGCTGGTTATAAAGAAATTGAATTTGAAGTAATGCGTGATAGCAGTGATAATGCAATGATTGTCTGCTGTATGGAAAACTTTGACCCAGTAGGTATTCATACAGGAGACTCGATTGTTTTTGCACCATCACAGACCTTATCTGATAAAGAGTATCAAATACTTAGAGACTGTTCTTTAAAATTAATTAGAGCCTTAAAGATTGAAGGTGGCTGCAATGTTCAACTTGCACTTGATCCAAACAGCTTTGCTTATGATGTAATTGAGGTCAATCCTCGTGTATCGCGTTCAAGCGCCTTAGCTTCAAAAGCAACTGGTTACCCAATTGCCAAGATGGCTGCAAAAATTGCGGTAGGGATGACTTTAGATGAGATTAAAAATCCAATAACTGGTACGACTTATGCAGAATTTGAACCAGCGCTTGATTATGTCGTCTGCAAAATGCCTAGATTGCCATTTGATAAGTTTCCCAAGGCTAATCGCCAACTAGGCACTCAAATGAAGGCAACTGGAGAAGTAATGGCGATTGGACGAACAAGTGAGGAAGCTTTACTAAAAGCAATTAGGTCACTTGAAATTGATGAAAAAGATTTATTTTCTGAAAAAGCTCACGTAGCCGATGATGAAAAATTAGAGTATAAACTAGTCAAAGCTCAAGATGATCGAATTTTTTATATTGCAGAAGCGTTTAGACGTGGATATTGTTTAGAAGATATTCATGAATTAACCAAAATCAACTTTTATTTTTTAGATATTGTTAAGCACCTTGTGGAATTAGAAAAAATAATAAAAAATAATTCACGAGATATTTCAACTTTAAAATTGGCTAAAAAATATGGCTTCAGTGATGCTACTATTGCTAAATTATGGCACCTAACTACAGATGAAGTTCGAAGTTTTCGCAAGGAAAACAACATTCTTCCAGTTTATAAGATGGTTGACACCTGTGCGGCAGAATTTGAATCACATACGCCATACTATTATTCAAGCTATGATAATGAGAATGAAAGTCAAAAATCTGCTAAAAAATCAATTTTAGTTTTAGGCTCTGGTCCTATTAGAATTGGTCAAGGGGTTGAGTTTGATTATGCGACAGTTCATTCAGTGAAAGCCTTGCAAAAATTAGGCTATGAAGCAATTGTTATCAATTCAAATCCAGAAACGGTATCAACTGACTTTTCAATTTCAGATAAGCTTTACTTTGAACCGTTGACTTTAGAAGATGTCTTGAATGTTTGTGATTTAGAAAAGCCAGAAGGAGTGATTGTTCAGTTTGGTGGGCAGACATCAATAAATTTGGCAGAAGGTTTAGAAGAACATGGTATCAAGATATTAGGAACTAGTCTAGAAAACTTGAATCGAGCAGAAGACCGAGAGGAGTTCGATCAAGTAATAAAGGATTTAGGCTTAAAGCAACCACAAGGCTTAACTGCAACTACTTGCCAAGAAGTAATGGATGCTGCAGAAAAGTTAGGTTATCCGGTTTTAGTGCGTCCAAGTTATGTACTTGGTGGAAAGGCAATGGAAATTGTATATAGCAAGAAAGAGTTAGAAGAATATCTTGATAATCATGTTGATATGGCTAAAAAGCACCCAATTTTAGTAGATGATTATCTTGATGGACGTGAGTGTGACGTTGATGCAATCTGTGATGGGGAAAGAGTCTTAGTTCCGGGAATTATGGAACATATTGAACATGCAGGAGTCCATTCAGGTGATTCGATGGCGGTTTATCCTCCTCAGAATTTTGATGAAAATATTAAAGAAAAGATAACTGATGTAACAAGAAAATTAGCTCTTAAATTGAATTGCCGCGGAATTATGAATGTTCAGTTTATCGTGCGTGATGGGGATGTATATGTAATTGAAGTTAATCCGCGAGCAAGTCGAACAGTCCCATTTTTAAGTAAAATCACAGGTATTGAAATGGCACAAGTTGCGACAAAAGTGATTATGGGTGAGAGTTTGAAAGAGCAAGGCTATAGTGATGGGCTTTATTCAGAACCTAAAATGATTAGTGTAAAAGCGCCTGTCTTTAGCTTTAGTAAACTTACTGATGTTGATAGCTATCTTGGTCCTGAAATGAAGTCAACTGGAGAAGTTATGGGAAGTGACATTAGCTTTGCTAAAGCTCTATATAAGGCTTTTGCTGGGGCTAAGATGAAACTACCAGAAAATGGAAATGTCTTACTTACAATTGAAGATCAAGATAAGGAGAAAATTCTACCAATTGCTAAAAGATTTGCTCAGATTGGTTACCGAATTTTTGCGACTGAAGGTACTGCTAATTTCTTAAAAAAGAATGGTCTCTTTGTAAGTGAAGTAAGCAAATTAAATGAAGAAGCAGATAATAACATCCTTTCAGAAATGCAAAAAGGAAAAATTGACTTAGTAATTAATACCATGGGACATGATTTAGAGAAAAATACTGACGGCTTCATTATCCGTCAAACTGCTATCCAGCAGAATATTCCGTTAATTACTGCTCTTGATACAGCAGACGCCCTTTTAACTGCTTTGGAGAATCGCTCATTTAGTACACAAAGTTTAGAATAAGACTTAATAATAAAAGTGTTAGGTAGAAAATGTATTACCTAACACTTTTTTGACTTAAGATTATAAGAATTGGTAATGAATATTTGATTCAAGTTGCATGAAAGCGTGTACTTCTGATATAATCCATAGTTATACAATTCTATAAGTATATAGGGGAGAGAAAACAAAGTGAAATACGTATTTCTATTTTTACCAGCACTGGCTTGGGGTATCATGCCGGTTTTTGTTGCTGGTGTAAAGAAGAGTACCACTTATAATCAAATTACTGGTACAGTTATTGGTGCATTCTTGCTCGGAGCAGTTGCTACATTGATTACACGTCCTGCAATGGACTGGACAACATTTTTAATTGCGATGATTGCCGGGGCTGCCTGGACAATTGGTCAGGTTGGACAGTATATTTCTTATGCTAATATTGGTGTTTCAGAAACTATGCCACTTTCAACTGGACTTCAATTAATCGGTGTGCCGATTGTCGGTGTTCTACTTTTTGGTGAGTGGAGTAGCGCACAAGCTAAAATTTTTGGTTTTATTGGAATTTTGGCTTTGATTATTGGGGTTTACCTTACTTCTAAGGATGATGAAGGAACTGAAGAAGGCAACAAGAAGAATCAAACAACAACTTTGATTATTTTGGTTGTAACTACTCTTGGTTACATTGCTTCAAGTTCTATTCCAAAGGCAGTAAAGGCTGATGGTGTAGCTATCTTCTTCGGTGAAACTATCGGTATGCTTATTGCGGTACTAATTTACTTAGCAGCAAGTAAGCAACTTGGAGCTATCAAACAAAAAGAAAGCTACTTGGTAATTCCAGCTGGACTTATCTTTGCAATTGGTAACTTGAGTTACATTATGTCAGTTAAGGATAATGGTGTTAACTTAGGATTTGTTATGTCACAGCTTGCTGTTATCATTTCAACTCTTAGTGGTATCATTTTCTTACATGAAAGAAAATCAAAGAAGGGTTACATTTTTACAGCTTGCGGTCTTGCATTGATTGTTGCTGGTGCTATCCTTACTTCTTTGTTCTAGAGAAGATATATAAAAAGAGATTCAGTAGGACTGAAATAGTCTTATTGAATCTCTTTTTTGTTATTTGTGAATGACTGTTGATCTTGAATTAAGTAAGAAAATCAAATTGAAGGGATGTTTTTTCACTTATTGCTACATTTCTACTTATTCTAATAATTATATTTATTATAATTAAATTATACAGAAAGGAAGTAGAATTATGTTACAAGCAAAGACAAGAAAAGTTGGTAATTCAGTTATGATTTCAATTCCTAAGGAACTGCATCCCAAAATTAATAAAGAGTACATCATTACCCGAACTAAAAACGGAGCATTTATTATGGCCCCCTAAAATTAGTAATCCTTTTAGCAGTGATGAGGATTTTCAAGATTCTCCAAGTCTTTTTGAACTACAAGCTATGAAAGGATGGGAGAATGATTAATATTCAACAAGGAGATATTGATATTATATAGGTTGATTTTTCTTCTTCTGTTGGAGAAGAAACGAGAGGAAAACACCCAGCACTAGTTGTATCATCAAATGATTATAACCAAAAAACTTCTTACATAATTGTTTGTCTTATTACTTCTCATGGTAATAATTTTAGTGGATACGTTCCTCTACATAACTATAAAATACATGGTCGAATTAATGCTACACAGATTTACAGTTTTTCACTGAAACGAATGAAATTACAAGTTGTGGATAAAATTAGACCAGAAGATTTATTGTTAGTAAAACAAATAATTGATTATGCACTTCAAATAAATTAAATAATGGCTAAACTTAATTTTAAGGTATGAAGTGTTACTTCGTTGGTAAGACTAAGAGTGGTAAGAGAATGTATTTACCAGTTAAGTACACTGCTTATACTTACGCAAGAGATAGTCAATGGAAGTAAATTTGTAATCTATAAAAAAATCAATTTCTATCCTCCAAAAAAAGGATTATAGCCAATTACGACTATAATCCTTTTCATATATCATTAATTACTTTTGCCAAAATCTTAATTCAGTTCCTGCTAAATCAACTGTATAAGTTTCATCTTCAAGTGGACGCTTAGTCATACCTTGATCGGTTGAATAGATAATTAGTGCTAAGCTTGAACCAACAGGAATGCGGTAATAAATTGGCTGAAGTTTAAACTTCAAATCAACAAATTGATCAGCTTTAATTTCACTAGGTTTCTTCATATCTTTGTAGTTTTGCAAGTTCATATGTCCCTTAGTGATTAGTTTTGCATCGGTTATTTTATCTGGAACAAATTCTTGCAAGGTATCAGTTCCGAAGCGATAGCCAAGTTCTTGACCGCCGCGCATTAAGAATTTAGGAGTAGGAGTTAGACGCTTGCGTTTGCCCATTTCAACTAAGGCTACGGAGAGTTGCCCTTTTGGCAAGCTTCCAGATATGCGGACTGTGACTTCTGGACGGCCTACGATAGTTGTTGGATGAATAAATTCATCAGTTGTATAACGCAGACTGGCTTTAGCCCATTTTTCATCCCCAGAAATAAATTTATATTGCCATTCACTCTCAGAAATTTTAGCCTCTTTGAATTCTTTTCCACCAACATCAACAAATGACTGTTTTTCTTTACCGTTACCATCCTTATATAATTCATGGTCATCGGTTGGATAGTAAGTAGTTTCATGGCCGATTTCATCAGACCAGTCATCTTCTTCATGCCACTTATCGGCATATAGATTATCCTGAATCATTACAGTTGGCCATTGTTCATAAGCATGATTTTCAATATTTAACAATTCATGTACAAACCAAAGATTCATCAAATCAGTAAAGTCAATAGAAGCAAAGTTGTTCATATTATAGTGAGGTCCTTGATGAAGGAATAGGTGGTGTTCAATTGGCAAATTTTTAACTTTTTGCCAAATTTTATAAACATTTTTAGGTTTTACATTCCAATCATTAAGTCCATGAACGCTGATCCATGAACATTTGATGCCGTCTGTATGATGGCGATAGTTACGAACATCCCAGAAATTAGAGTATTGACCAGTTATGCGGTCTTCTTTATCGTATAGCTTTTTTTGTTCTGCGTCATATTTTGGCTTAATTTTAAGCATACTACCTGCATCCCACAAATTAGATTGACAAGTTTCTGCTAATAAATCTAAATCTTCTCCTTGGCAATCTTCAGGAGCTATTACCAAGCCATGTTCACGATAGTAGTCATACCATGATGAAATTGCAGCTTCTGAAACTACTGTCTTAAGTCCTTTTACGCCAGTAGTGGCAACTGCAATTTGCAACGTACCAAGGTATGAACGACCAGTCATACCGATGTTTTTATTGCACCAATCAGCTTTTGTTTCATGCTTCTTAGTTCTGTCAGTATAAGCAATTCTATCGCCATGTAGCCACTCTATAACAGCCTTAGCAGATTCAGTTTCTTCGGGAGCTCCAGTAATTCTTAATCCGTCACTGCCGCGAGTTCCGATTCCTCCCGCAAAAACACTCGCAAAACCGCGCGCAAGCATATACTCATTAAGTGGGTAAGAAGACTTATGAACTGCTTCTTCAGTTGATGGAGAATTTTCTGAGTCAGGTTTTGGTGCATCAATATGAGGAGAAGCGACATACTGGGGGTCAGTCCATTTAGTAGCATCGCTCAAGTTTTCATCAACGTTATGGTTGCGCTTTTCATTTGCAATAATTCCGCCGAAATATGGACTTGCAGTGTATAGTGCTGGGACTTTAAGACCCTTATTTGATTCAGCTGGTCTAAATACAGTCACTTGAATAAGGTCGCTTTTACCATCTTGGTCGGTATCAAGGTCAGTTTCAACATATACTACTTCTCGAATTACTTTTTCAGTGTTAAAAACAGGCAGGGATTTTCCATTGAAGAACATGAACTTATTTTGACCCCAGAATTGAGTGAAGTAGCCCTTGCCAGCCATTACATCAATTAAGAGCTGACCATTTTTGGCGCGAGTATTTAGCAAGCGATAAAAGACTTCAACTAAGCGATGAAGAGAGTCAATATCTTGTAAAAATGGCAAGGCTTGTCTTTGCATAAAACCTGTTGAATCATCTAATTTGTAATCATAATTAACGTGATAGCCTAATAGTTGCAAGGCTACGTTGTAAAACTGATTGGTGCCAATTTTTTCCGGCTTTTTTGCTAAAAAATGCGCCAAGGTTTCTTTATCAGAAACTGCAAATTCAGCAAGTTTGGCCGTTTTGGCTTCATCACTTTTAGCTTCAACAATAATTGTTTTGATAAGTTTACTAAGCAAGTCGCTGAATTTCCAATCTTGCCAGTTTTTAGGTAAGAAGTTAATGTCTAGCAATTCTTTTTCTTGTCTAGCAAAGTCGCTATTAACATAAGCGTATTGATTGTACTTCATAATAATCTCCTTTGACTAATTCTATTAATTTAAGTGTACTAGTTTTATCAATGATAGAAAATAATTATGGCTATTAATTAGTAATAAATATTTCATTTTTTAACTTCTTGAAGATAAAATAATCGTGAGTTAATTAGAAAGAGGAATAATGATGAAAAAGAAGTTCTTAATCCCGTTCTTAGCTATCTTGACAATAATATTAGCAGCTTGTTCAAATTCTAAGTCAACTTCTGCAAAGACTAGCAAAGTTAAGATTGGCACACCAACTTTATTTTTTCATGGAGGAGGGTCATCATATCACGCTGAAGAGCATATGGTTGACGCTGCCAAAAAGGCTGGTGTTACGAAGTCGGTTATTAGAGCAGAGGTTACTCCTAGTGGAAAGGTAACTTTAATTGGTAATTTTAGTAAAAATGCTAAAAATCCTATTGTTGAAGTAAACTATCAAAATAATCGTCAATTAAATTTTAAGGAGCATGGAGTTTATGCAACTAATGTAGTTAAAGCTCTGCAAAAGCAATATTCTTTTAAGAAAATGAATATGGTAGGTCATTCTTTGGGGAATATTTCAATTATTTATTACATGCTTTTAAATGGTAAAAATAAAAAGATGCCTAAGTTAGTTAAGCAAGTTGATATGGCGGGACATTTTGCAGGACTTAACTTTGATGTGCCTAGTGATATTCGCCAGCCAAAAGGACTTAAGCTTGATAAAAACGGCAAGCCGAACAAGATGAACAAAACTTACAAAGAAATGACGCAAGTTCGCAATACTTATCCTAAAAACCAAGTTAGAGTTTTAAATATTATTGGAGACATCGGTGGTAAGACTGATGGTACTGTACCGAATGTGTCATCACTTTCTTTGAAGTATTTAGTAGCCGATAACGCTAAAAGTTATCAAGTAGTTAAGTTTACTGGTAAAAATGCTCGTCATTCAAGACTTCATGAAAATAGCCAGGTTGATAAGGTGTTAATTAAATTTTTGTGGAATAAATAAAAAAGGCTTCATTGTGAAGCCTTTTTTTATTCTTGAATAAATCTTCTAAAGAAAGTTAGTTCATCATCTGTTGCTTTAGCAGCTGCTTTGCTTTTTTGATCTACGAAAAAGACGTGACCTAAGGGATGCTTTTGACTGCCATACATATTTAAGTCAGCATGAACACCGCGTGCAAGTAAAAAGCCGAACAGAGTATGTTGCATATCACGTAAAAAGTCATCATTTGCAGTAATTAAAAATGTTGGTGGAAATTGATTAGTAATATATTTTTCAACATTTAACTGTTCATGATACTTTTTAACAGCTTCAGGAGTAAAATATGCAGATTCTAATCCATTGAGACCATTCAATACAAAAGAAGCAGCACAATTAAGACCAACAGCCCTAATGTTTAAATTAACGGGTTTATAGTCAAATAATTTTGCATAATTAGGGTTTGATAAAATAGTTGCATATTGTTCTGCCATTTGTCCACCTGCAGAATCTCCAATAATGAAGACATTATTTCTATCAAGACGATATTCTTCAGCATGTTTATCTACCCAATGGATGTATTGATTAATATCATTTAATTCATCAGGATATTCGGCTTTTTCTGGAGCTAAGCGATAATTTGGATTAATAAAAGCAAAACCTCGCCTAGCAATTCCCATACCATAGTATTGGTAAGTTTCTTTAGTTCCATATACCCAGCCACCACCATGAATATTAATAATTGTAGGATATGGTGGAGTAATATTTTTTGGAAGATAAACATCGAGCAAATTCCATTTAGGGTCGGGACCATAAGGAAGGTTATCAATTCTTTCTACTTCTTGAGGAGTAGAAAGACCGCTGTCGCGTTTATCATCGTGTTCTTTAGCATTTATTCTAAAACGTCCAATTAATTGTTCTAGTTCAATTTTATCCATAGTAAAAGTCTCTTTCTAAAAATGAAATCACTTACATAAATAATCTTAGTACATTTTCAAAAAAATTGAAATTTTTTTATAAAAAAAGCTTGCATTTTTCAAAAATAGCCCTTATAATAGTTTATGTTCTGTTGAGGACATACAAACATACAACTGGTCTGGTAGCTCAGCTGGATAGAGCAACAGTCTTCTAAACTGTGGGTCGTGGGTTCGAATCTCACCCGGATCACCAAGCAAGGTAACATCTGTAGATGTTACCTTTTTTGTTTTAATTTTTTCTATTTTTTTGTAAAATTAAATAAAAAATTAATTGGAGTTTTTTGATGAGAAAAAAAGAAACAGTAAATTTAACCATTACTGCCATTTTCACTGCTATATTATTACTGCAGACTTTTGTACCTAATATTGGCTATCTTCATCTTTTACCAGGATTGCCTGCAATTACGACTGTTCCTTTGACTGTGGCTTTATATGCAAGCTTGATGGGAATTAAAGCAGGAAGCTTATTTGGGCTTTTTTGGGGTATTACAAGACTAATTATGGCTTATTTGCAACCAACTGATATGGTAACGATTTTACTTTTTCAAAACCCATTGATAGCCATTTTACCGCGATATTGTGCTGGGATGGTTGCTGGAATAACTGAAAAAATATTAGCTAATAAAAATCAAAAATTAGCAGCTTTTTTAGCAGGCTTTCTAACTTCATTTACTAATACTGCTCTAGTAATAGTAATTGCTAGTTTAATATTTATTCATGATCCTGCAAGCTTAACTAAGTATTTGAATATTTCCAGTTCAGGCCAGCCTTTGATTATTATTTTGATTATGGCTTTAGGCTTCAATGGAATTATAGAAATGATTTTTACAGGAATATTGACGCCGATTATTTTGCCCGCATTAAAAATTATCCGCAAAAAGTCTTAAAGTAGCGTATAATTTTAGTAAAAAATAGGAGGAAAAATTATGCCTTTTGTACATATTGAACTAATTAAGGGACGCTCTGATGAGCAATTGACTAATTTAATGAAGGATGTTACTGAAGCTGTTCACAAAAATACGGGTGCACCTAAAGAACACATTCACGTGATTATCAATGAACTTGATAAGCATACTTATGGTCAAGGTGGAGAATGGCGTGCATAACATTTTAAGCGCTAGAGAAGCTAGCGCTTTTTTGTTTTGGAGAAAACTATGGCATTAAAAATGAGCGATATTGCTAAGCTGGCTGATGTTTCAATTAGTGCAGTTTCAATTGCGATTAATGGTGGAATTAGAAAAGTTGCTAGTTGTGATTTGATTATTATTAGCGATGAAAATGGAATAGTTAATCGTAACTATTATAGTTTGCCTTTTTTTGATCATTTGGTGACTAACTTATCTAAGAGTGTGACAGGATTTGGGACAGATTTAAGAATTAACAATTTAAAAATTGATTATTTAAAGCAAGATTTAAGTATGCTTTTAAAATCTAAATCAATAACCAATGCCATTGTTTTGGGAACGGATTTGACAAAAAAGCAGGTAAAATTTATTACGAATAAAATTCAAAATGTAGTTTTTCTTGATACGTATTTTGAAGATTTAAATTGTGATTTTGTAACGATGGATAATTATCGCGCTACTTATAATGCAGCTGAGTTTATTATTAATAAAGGTATTTCAAGAATTGGTTATGCAGCTTTGGCCAAAGAAAATGCTAATTTTTTAATGAGAAGAGCTGGATTTTTTTCAGCACTTGAAGACCATCATATAACAATTAATAAGGATAATTTTTATAAAATTAATCCAAGTGAACTATCTCCAATAGCAGATTTGAATGGTTTTTCTAGTAAAAAATTACCAGAGGTTATTTTCTGTGAAAATGATTATTTAGCTATTCGCATTATAAAAGAATGCAGTAAATTAAATATCAAAATTCCAGAAGATATAAAGATTATGGGCTTTGATGATATTAATGAAAGTCAATTGTTGTCGCCTTCTTTAACTACGGTTTATGTACCAATTGATCAAATAGTAAATCAAGTGATTTTTCAATTGCAAGGACAAGTAGCATCAAGTTCGTGGCAAGCTCAGAAGACTTTGATTGGAACAAAAATTGTCCAGCGTGAAAGTTTATAACAGATAATTTACTAAAATAAGAACTAAAATAGTTCTTTTTATCTCAAATTTTATTGAAAGCGTTAACATGATATGGAATAATAATTATAACAAATCAAGAAGTAAATTTAATATTAAGTATAAGTAAAGGAGAACTCCCAATGACAAAGATTTCAGTTTTAGGAAGTATTAATTTAGACACAACTTTACATATTAATCATATTCCGTTGCCTGGAGAAACTCTCCATGTTTCAGAAAAATCTAGTGCTGCAGGTGGCAAGGGCGCTAATCAAGCAGTTAGTGCTCAAAGAAGTGGTGCACAAGTTAGCTTTATTGGAGCAGTTGGATTAGATGATGGTGGTAAGTTTATGCTTGATACAATGAAAAATGAAGGTATAGACTTGTCTCAAGTAAAAAAGCGTAAAGATGCTGATACTGGCGCTGCAACAATTATGTTAGATGAAAAGGGTCAAAACAGTATTTTAGTTGATGCTGGTGCAAATGCTAAAGTAGATAGCGATCAAATTAAAGAAGCTAGCGAAACAATTAAAAATAGTGATTATATTATTGCTCAATTTGAAACACCAATTCCTGCTACAATCGAAGCTTTCAAGATTGCTAAAGAAAATGGGGTTATAACTATTTTAAATCCAGCACCTGCTTCAGAAGTTAGTGATGAGCTTTTGAGTGTAACTGATATTATTGCTCCAAATGAAACAGAGAGTGCGGCTATCACTGGTATTGAAGTTGATAATGAAGAAAATATGCTTAAAACCGCTGAATATTTTAAGAGCAAAGGTGTAAAGATGACTTTAATTACTTTGGGTGAGCGCGGTGTATTTTACTGTGATGGCAATCGTCATGGTTTAGTTCCTGCACACACTGTAAAAGCAGTTGATACTACCGGAGCTGGTGACACTTTTATTGGGGCAATGAGTGCAGTCTTAGTGCCAGATTTATCTAATATTGATGAGGCAATTGATTATGGTCAAAAAGCATCATCAATTACAGTTCAAAACCTTGGTGCAATGCCATCAATCCCAACTAAAGAAAAAGTAGAAGAAGTTTACGGAAAGGAAAATTAAAAATGAAAAAACTGGTGTAATGAATTCAAATATTTCTCGTGTAATTGCTGATATGGGTCATATGGACTGGCTAGGAATTGGTGATGCCGGTACACCTGTTCCAAAAGATACTGAAAAGATTGATCTTTCAGTTAGAGCAGGTCTTCCATCATTTATTGATGTGGTAAAAGAAGTATTAGTTGAATTAGAAGTTCAAAAAATCTATGTTGCTGAAGAAATTAAAACTGAAAATCCTAAGCAACTTGAAGAAATTAAAAAAGTTTTGCCAGATGTAGAAATTGAGTTTATTCCTCATTCTGAATTGAAAAAGGACTTATCTAAGTCAAAGGCCTTTATTAGAACTGGTGAAGAAACTCCATACTCAAATGTTATTTTAGAAAGTGGAGTAATCTTTTAAAATTTAATTGAATAGGTGAAAAATATGAATGGAATTGCTCTTTTAATTGGACTAGGGCCTTTGATTGGATGGGGATTCTTTCCAACGATTGCTTCAAAAATAGGTGGTAAGCCTGTTAATCAAATTATTGGTGCAGCCTTTGGGACTTTTATCTTTGCTTTGATTTATGATTTGATTCAAGGCTTGGGTTTGCCAAGTGGGGCAAGTCTTATGTGGTCGATTATTTCAGGTATTGGATGGGCAAGTGCACAGATAATTACTTTTTATTCCTTTACTTTGATTGGATCTTCTCGTGCAATGCCGATTACAACGGCTTTTCAACTTTTGGGAGCATCTTTATGGGGTGTATTTGCATTAGGAGATTGGCCCAGCTTACCAGATAAGTTAATTGGTTTTATTGCATTGATTTTAATTATTATCGGTGCTTGGATGACAACTTGGACTGAGAAAAAGACTGCTGAAGGTAGTTCTAAGCTTAAAAAAGCTGTAATTGTTTTATTAATTGGTGAAATTGGCTATTGGGCTTATTCTGCAGCTCCTCAAGCTGCTCATATTGATGGTTCACGTGCATTTTTACCACAATCAATTGGAATGTGCATTGTAGCTATTGTTTATGCAATTTTCTTGTGGTTTAAGAATCATGAAGAAAAATTTGCTTTAGCTGAAGCAGTTTCTTATAAACAAATTATTTCAGGTTTCTTCTTTGCTTTTGCAGCATTGACTTATCTTATTTCCGCTCAACCAAATATGAATGGTTTAGCAACAGGGTTTATTTTGTCACAAACTTCTGTAGTTTTGGCAACTTTGACTGGAATTTGGATGCTACACGAAACTAAGACTAAGAAGGAAATGGTAATTACCGTTTTAGGATTAATTTTAATTATTGCAGCTGCTGCAATGACCGTAATTGTATAACTCATTAAAACCGCTGATGGAATTCAGCGGTTTTTTGTTTTGGTGATTAAAAGTAAGTTATAATTAGAAAGATAAAGTCTAAAATGGGGATGAAAAAATGTTTGATTATAGAAATAACTTAAAAAGAATTTTAATGAAAACAGATGGCGATGATAAAAGCCTAAAGAATAGTTTAGTTGCAATAAAAACAATTATTAATATGGCAGATGATAAACCGGATAATTTTAAAAGCAAGCCAAATAAAATTAAGCCTAAAAATATTGCACAGCAAAATCATGCAAATAAAGAAGTTCGAAATTTAATTTTGCAATTAGCAAATTTAATAGAAAATCCTGGCGATAAAAATGCAAAAAATGCTTCTTTATCAGCACTTCATAAGTTAACTTTTGAGCCAGGTGTTGGAAAAAACTATGGAAATGCGTTAGGTAAACTTGATCAAGCAATTCAAAAATCTACTCCAACAAGTGAAGCTGTTAATAAAAAAATTTTTGAAGATGCAATGAAACCAAAGGAAAAAATTAAGCGTGATTATCGAAAAGGACAACGTTATACAGTTATTCGCTTGGTTAGTGGAGCTGATTTAATCAATGATAATGGTGATACTGTTTACACAGTAAAAGAATCGCAAGTTCATCCATTGAATTTGAAAACTGGTGATATTGTGGAGGCTCTAGAAGATAAGGCAAATCCAAATTATGAAGCTGAGATTTTGCGTGTTGTAGGATTTAGAAAAATGCGCAAGCGTGACTATGATGAAGTTGAAGAATTTAAGTATGGCGTAGTTCAAGGAAATACAGGTAGTTTTGCAATTACGCGTAACATTCGCGGTGAAAAATTAAAAATCCGTGGTAAAAGTGTCGTCATCCCAGTTGATTCCAGTTATTATCAAGGAGAAAATATTCATATCGAAGATGGCTCAATTGTTGATTTAGCTTGGTATAGTGGGGATGTTCGTCTTAAGAAAAATCCAGCAGATGCAGTTCAAATTCGCTGGATTTATCAAACTGAGCAACCAAAGAGAGTACAAAATACTAAAAAGAAAAAAGAAAAGACAGTTTCTAATGAGGAGTTAACTAAGTTAGATATGGACCTTCATTATCAACGAGTAGGAATTGCAATTGGTGATAATCAAAATGAAGCAATGCTTGAAAGTATAGTAACTCGTTATAATGGAATACCGATTCCAATTGATGCTTTTGAAGGTAAAAAGAAAGTAATAGAAAATCAAATTAAAGATTTAGATATTGTGATTTTAGTGACGGCTTTTGCTGCTCATGACAGTACTTGGAATATCCGAGAATTTAGTAGTAAATACGGTGCAAAATTTGCAGTTAGCTCAAGTAAAGGTTATCAATCTTTTGAAAGAGCGCTTTATCGAGCTGAAAATGGTCTTCCTGCTTATGAAGGTAATCAAACGATTAAATATGAAATTCAAAATTAAAAATTTCCTTATTTTTTGTAATTAAGGTTGAGACGGTGTCACAATTTTGTATACAATATACTTATTACAAATAGAGAGGACGCTTGATAATGAAAAATAATATAAAAAAACGTTCTTGGATGCGTTGGTTGGTTTTTCTAGTTGGACTTGAGATTATTGCAATTTCAATTAACTTGTTTTATGGACCTATCAATATCGCTGCAGGAGGATCAACGGGGATTTCGATTTTAGTTGATGCTGTATGGGGAATTAACCGATCAATTACAGTTTTTGTAGTTAATATTTTAATGTTGATTTTGGCAGCTGTTTTTCTTGGTAAAAAAACCACCAAAAATGTTGCATTGGGAAGTTTGCTTTTGCCTCTTTTAATGGAAATTACGCCTAGCTTTAAAGCGACTAATAATGAACTTTTGGCAGTGATTTATGGTGGAGCTTTAATGGGACTTGGAGTATCGCTTCTTTATCGCGTTAATGCTTCAAGTGGGGGAACAACAATTCCACCAATGATTCTTAAAAAATACTTTTATTTAAACTCTGCTACTACGTTGCTATGTATAGACATGGTTATAATTTTCTTAAACATTTTTGTAGATGGTTGGAATGCATTTTTCTTGGCAGCTTTTTCACAAGTAGTAACAGCAATTACGATGAATTATACTGAAACCGGTTTTGATAAAAAATATCAAGTTCGTATTATGAGTAATGAACATTTAAAAGAAATTCGTGAAATGCTACAAAATGATTATGTTGGTTTAACTGTTTATAATGTTGTCGGTGGATATAGTGACGATGCCAAGCAGCAACTTTTAATTA
The DNA here is from genome assembly GCF_052615405.1 of Lactobacillus sp. PSON. Classification (NCBI taxonomy): domain Bacteria; kingdom Bacillati; phylum Bacillota; class Bacilli; order Lactobacillales; family Lactobacillaceae; genus Lactobacillus; species Lactobacillus sp. PSON. The sequence continues at coordinate 36,005 of NZ_JBQXFW010000006.1, forward strand.
TTGTTGATACTAACGAATATGGTGCTCTTCTTACGAAAATTCATGAAATTGATGAAGATGCCTTTATCATTACTTCAAATGTAGCTAAAGTCCACGGTGGACGATGGGGAATCTGATTTTTTTATTGAAAAGTTCTATATTTGGTAGTAAACTGTAGTAGTTGTATTTGTGGAGACCTCCACATCTGCAACCGCACGATTGTGGGTCAGAAGTCTTTCGAAGTAGGAAGCACCCCAATTCGGCGAGTCTAAGTATTTTACGGAGGTGTACAAATGTACGCAATTATTAAGACCGGTGGTAAGCAATACAAGGTTGCTGAAGGTGAAGCAATCTTTGTTGAAAAGCTTGATGCAGAAGAAGGTTCAAACGTTACCTTTGACCAAGTTATCCTTGTAGCTAATGATGGCGATGTTAAAGTTGGTACTCCATTAGTTGAAGGTGCTAAGGTTACTGCTAAAGTTGAAAAGCAAGGCAAGGAAAAGAAAGTTGTAACTTTCAAGTACAAGCCAAAGAAGCACTCACACACTAAGTATGGTCACCGTCAACCTTACACTAAGGTTACAGTTGAAAAGATTGAAGCTTAATTCAGAGGTGAAACAATAATGAATATTTTAGGTTTGAAATTATTTGCCCACCACAAGGGTGGCGGTTCTACTGCTAACGGTCGTAACTCAGCTGGTCGTCGTTTAGGCGCAAAAGTTGGTGATGGTCAAGACATCCACGCAGGTTCAATTATTTACCGTCAACGTGGTACTAAGATTCACCCAGGTGCAAATGTTGGTCGCGGTGGCGATGACACTTTATTTGCATTGGTAAACGGTACTGTTAAGTTTGAACGTCTTGGCAAATACAGAAAGCAAGTTTCTGTTATTCCAGCTGACGAAGCAGAATAAGACAGTTCTATTTAAAAAGGCAGGAGCAAAATAGCTCTTGCCTTTTTTAACTATTATAGTCATTCAAATTATTGTTATCTTATTGATTTGGCTAGTAGAATGATATTAAGAGTTTTGTCATTTTTGCTAAAATTTGACCTATTTTCTCTATAATTTTCGAAGATTATTTATAGCCAAATCGAGCTTAAATTGGTAACATAGATAGTGTAGAAATGAGGGAACTAATATGACAATGATTTCAGTTAATGAATTCAAGAACGGCTTAACTATTCAATACAATAACGATTTATGGCGTATCATTGAATTCCAACACGTAAAACCAGGTAAGGGTAGTGCTTTTGTACGTTCAAAGCTCAAGAGTTTGCGTACAGGTGCAGTTCAAGAAAATACTTTCCGTTCAACTGCTAAAGTTGAAACTGCTGATATTCAAACCAAGTCAATGCAATACTTATACAATGACGGTTCAAGTTATGTATTTATGGATACTTCAACTTATGATCAATTAGCAATTCCAAATGAACAAGTTGAAGAAGAATCTAAGTACTTACTTGAAAATATGAATGTTAGTGTAATTACACACGAAGGTGAAACTTTAGGTATCCAATTGCCTAACACAGTTGACCTTAAAGTAGCTAAGACTGAACCAAATATTAAAGGTGATACTTCATCAGGTGGTGGTAAGCCTGCAACTATGGAAACTGGTTTAGTAGTTAACGTTCCATTCTTTATTAATGAAGGCGATGTATTAACTATTAACACAGCTGATGGTAGTTATGTATCACGTGCTAATAAGTAGTTTTTTGAGGTAATAATATGGCAGATAGTTCAAAAATTCTCTTAAGCGGCGAAGAAAACGGCGAACAAATTAAGATAGATCCTAGTGTTCTTGAAGTTATTTTGGGCATTGCTGCTGAAAAAATTGATGGTGTAGCTGGAATGCGCGGAAGCCTTAAGTCTGGTCTTAACTGGGTATTAGGACGAGAAGATAGAGGTAAAGGAGTAAGCGTTAGCGTTGATGAGCATAAAAAGTTAGTCGCTGATGTTTATGTTTACCTTAACAGCGGTGTCAATGTTCCAGTTGTAGCAACTAAATTGCAAAAAGCATTAAAAGCACAACTTGTTCAAATGACAGATCTTGAACTTAAAGCAATTAATGTTCATGTTGTGGGCCTAGTTTTTCCAGAAGATGAGAAAAATGCTGAAGAGGTCACTTCAGAGCTGTTTCCGGAGGATAAAGATAAGTAAATGAATCAACACGAAAGTCGTAAGGTTACAATGCAAGCAGTCTACTTGGCAAATCAAGAACCAACTTATTCTGCTGCAGAAGTTGAAGCCAAAACCGTACAAACGCTTGATTTAAAAGAGCTTTCTGCCTATTCAAAGACTCTTATTGAAGGCATTATTGCAAAGCGTAGTGAACTTGAAGATGAAATTTCATCTCATTTGAAAAAAGGCTGGAAGTTATCTAGAATTAATCAAACTACAATTGCAATTTTGGAAGTTGCTTTATATGAAATTAAGTATAGTGACGAAATTGAGCCTAAGGCAGCGGTTAGTGAAGCTTTAAACTTATGTGATGAATTTGCTGATCCAAAGGCAAAGCCATTTGTTAATGGAATTTTGGCAAACTTCATTAAATAAAGTACTAATAGTCGGCATTTTGCCGGCTATTTTTGCTAGGAAAGGAAATGATTAAATGGGAAAAATTCTTGATGGGAAGGCATTTGCAAATTTAAGAGCAGAAAAACTAAAAAAGCAAGTAGAAAAATTAAAGGCTCAAGGAATTGAACCATATTTTTGCGTAATTAATATTGGAGATAATTCTGCAAGTAAAGTTTATGTTCGTACTAAAAAACGTCGCGCTGAAAGTGTGGGGATAATTCAAAAAATTTATCAATTGCCTAAAACTGAATCTGAAGAAGATGTTTTAGCTTTAATTGATAAATTAAATGCAGATCCTAAAGTGCACGGAATCATGGTTCAATTGCCAGCACCAGAGCATATTAATGTTAATCGAGTGCTTGAAAGAATTAGTCCAGAAAAAGATGTTGATGGTCTGACTCCAAGTAATATTGGACGTTTATGGCAGGAAAATCACTTTGTAGAACCGGCTACTGCTGACGGTATTATGGCGCTACTAGATCATTATGGAGTTGACTTAGAAGGAAAAAATGCTGTAATTATTGGACGTAGCAATATTGTAGGTAAGCCACTAGCTGCTTTAATGCTTGAAAAAAATGCTACAGTTTCTATTCTTCATTTAGCTACCAAAAATTTATCTGAGTATACTAAAATGGCAGATATTTTAGTCTCTGCTGCTGGTCAAGCTAATCTAGTAACTAAAGATATGGTAAAAGATGGTGCGATTGTCATTGATGTTGGTATTAATCACGTTAATGGTCATTTAGTAGGAGATGTTGCTTTTGATGAAGTAGAACCTAAAGCAAGTATGATTACTCCAGTTCCTGGTGGAGTAGGTCCGTTGACTGTAGAATTTTTGATGGAGCAGGTTATTAAGTTAACGAGGAGAGCAAATGGCATCCGAGAATAAGTATTTAACAGTTACGGATTTAAACTATTATATTACACAAAAATTTAAAAAAGATCCGTATTTGCATAAAGTATTTTTACAAGGAGAGCTGTCTAATTTTCGTTTTCGCAGAAATTCACATCAATATTTTTCATTAAAGGATGAAAAATCCAAAATTAATGTAGTGATGTTTCGTTCTTTCTTTGATAAAGTAAAATTTAAGCCAGAAGAAGGCATGAAAGTATATGTTGTTGGCTATGTGAGTGTTTATGGACCACAAGGCTCATATCAATTTTATGCGGAACAAATGGAACCAGCCGGACTTGGAGCATTATATGAGCAATTTAAACAACTTCAAGCAAAGTTAAGTAAGGAAGGCTTATTTAATTTAGAACATAAAAGACAGCTTCCACATTTTCCAGATAAAATTGCAGTGGTTACTAGTGCATCAGGTGCAGTAATTCACGATATTATGGTAACTGCAAATCGTCGTTTTCCTCATGCGGAGATTGACTTATTTCCTGCACAAGTACAAGGAGATACAGCTGCAGATTCTTTAGTAAGAGCTATGAAGCAGATTGCTGCTAAAAAGGACGAATATGATGTAATGATTATTGGTCGTGGAGGTGGATCTCTAGAAGATTTGTGGCCGTTTAATGAAGAATCAGTAGTAAGACAGGTTTATAATATGCCTATTCCTGTAATTTCTTCGGTAGGTCATGAAACTGATACTACACTTTGTGACTTAGCTGCTGATCAACGGGCAGCAACTCCAACAGCAGCTGCTGAATATGCTACGCCTAATTTATCAGATGAGTTAATAAAATTGCATCAACTTGAAAGCAGAATGCAGGCAAGCATTCAAGCATTAATTAAACAAAAACGAGATAAATTGACTCAAATTAATAATTCGATTATTATGCGTGAGCCAGCTAGACTATATGATCAACAAATTCAGACTGTTGATGTGTTAAAAAGTCGTTTGCAAAATAGTATTAAGAATATTTTAAATGCTTCAACGAAAGATTATAATTTATTGAAGCAGCGTTTATTGAGCTCTAATCCGAATCAAAGAATTATGCAATTGCACCAACAAAATAATTTTTATCAAAAACAGCTGTTTGATAGTATAAAACATTATTTAGTAAATAAAAGAAATGTTTTTGCACAAACTGTTCAACAACTTGATGATTATAGTCCATTAAAGACGTTAGACCGTGGATATGTTTATACAACTAATCTTGAAGACAAGACAGTTAGTTCTGTTGACCAAATATCTGAAAACGAAGAATTGAATCTACATTTTAAAGACGGTCAGGTATCTGCAGTTGTAAAAACAATAAGGAGAAAATGATGGCAAACCAAAATAACTTTGAAAGTCAATTAACCGAATTAGAAAAAATTGTTAATAATTTGGAAAATGGAAATGTTCCGTTAGAAGATGCACTTAAGGAATTTCAAGAAGGAGTTAAGATTAGTCGAACATTAGAGAAAAAATTAACTCAAGCAGAAGAAACAGTTGCAAAACTAATTGACACTGACGGTAGCGAACATCGTCTTGATCCAACTAATGCAAGTGCACCAGAGGAATAATTATGACAGCATTTCAATATTTTAAAGAGCAATGGACACCAGTTATTAATGATTATTTAGAAAAACAATTGTCAAAAACGATTGATAATGAGAAGATGAGTCAAATAATGGCATATTCCGTTATGGCTGGTGGAAAAAGATTAAGACCTTTATTATTTTTGGCTACCTTAAATTCGTTAGGACAAGAAATTGATGAAAATGCTATTCAAATAGCTTCTGGTATTGAATTGATTCATACTTATTCTTTGATTCATGATGATTTACCTGCAATGGATAATGATGATTATCGTAGAGGAAAGTTAACAAGTCATAAAAAATGGGGTGAAGCAGAAGCTATTTTAGCAGGGGATGCTCTGTTGCCTTTAGGGATTCAGTGGATTTCTCAGGGAAGCAATTCTTCAGAATTAGTTACAATTATTACTCAAGCAATTGGACCAAATGGTATGGTTGGTGGACAATATTTAGATATTGATTCTACTAATAATGAAACAGTTGCCAATGATGCTAATTTTATCAATCAGATGGAATGGCTTAAAACGGGATGTTTAATTGAAGCAAGCGTACAGATGGCAGCGGTATATGCACATGCAGATGATATTAAACAAGTCAAATTAATTGATTTTGCGCGTGAATTTGGTCGTGCTTATCAAATTTATGATGATTTGGTAGATGTAATTGAAACTACTGAAGAAGCTGGAAAAGCTACTCATAAAGATGAAGAGGAAGGAAAAAACAACACTCTTACTCTTTTTGGAATTGATAAGAGCCGCAAAGAATTGCAAAATTTGATTACTCAAGCAAAAGAAGATTTGCAAGGCTTAAATAATGAAGTATTGGTTGGATTTTTAGATCTTTATAAAAAGGTATTGTAAATGGTAAAAGAAAGAGCAGACGTATTATTAGCTGAGCAAGGGATTTTTCATTCGAGAACTCAAGCTCAACGTGCAATCATGGCGGGACTTGTATCAGATCATAATCATCAAAGAATTGATAAAAGCGGTACTAAATTTCCTAAAGATGAAAAATTCTATGTAAAAGATGATGGAAAAAAATATGTTTCACGCGGGGGCTTTAAATTAGAAAAAGCGCTGAAAGCATTTAACATTGATTTAAATGATAAAATTTGCCTTGATATTGGAGCTTCTACTGGTGGTTTTACTGATGTAGCATTACAAAATGGAGCTAAAATGGTATATGCTTTAGATGTTGGTTATAATCAGCTAGCTTGGCAACTTCGAGATGATCCGCGCGTTATTGTAATGGAAAAACAAAATTTTCGTTATAGTAAACCAGAAGATTTTGAAGAAGGAATGCCTGATTTTGCAATGACAGATGTTTCCTTTATTTCATTAGATTTAATTATGCCACCAATGTATACTATTTTGAAAGATAAATGTGATGCTGTTTGTTTAATTAAGCCACAATTTGAAGCGGGTCCAGAAAATGTCGGTAAGCATGGAATTGTTCATGACCATGAAGTTCATAAGGCTGTTATTGAACATACAATGAATGAAGCTATGAAAATTGGTTTTAATATATTGGGTGTAGACTATTCTCCTATTAAAGGTGGAAAAGGTAACATTGAATTTTTGATACATTTACAAAAAGATGAAAAGTCTGGTGGTCAAAATCTTTGGACTGGTACACCAGAAGAAGTTGTATCTAATGCGGTAAGTGGACTATAGGTGAAAGTATGCTTGTTGAACTAGATATTGAAAATTTTGCAATAATTAAAGATTTAAAAGTTCGCTTTCAAGAAAATATGACAGTTTTAATCGGAGAAACTGGTGCAGGTAAGTCAATTTTAATTGATGCTGTTTCACTTCTAACGGGTGGAAGAGGTCAGAAAGAAATGATCAGATCTGGCGAAAAAAAGGCTGTCATTACGGGATTATTTGAATTAGAAGAACAAAAAAATAAAATTGCTGATTTATGTGATGAATATGGTCTTCCTCATGATGATAATCAATTAGTTATTAGCAGAGAATTAGCTGTTAAAGGACGTAATGTTGTTAGAATTAATGGGCAATTAACTACAATCAATGTTTTGAGAGAAATTGGCAAGTATTTAGTTGATATTCATGGTCAAAATGACCAGCAAATGCTAATGAATCAAGATAGACAAATTTATTTAGTAGATGATTATGCTTCTGAAAGTTTTAAACATGACTTACTGCAGTATCAAGAAAATTTTCAAAAATGGCAAAAATTAACTGCTAGATTGCGTCATTTACGGCAAAATGCTCAAGAACTAGCTCAAAAGCAAGATATTCTACAGTTTCAAAATGATGAGTTAGAAGCTGCTAATTTAGAAGATCCAAAAGAAGATGAAAAACTTGAAGAAGAGTTTAATGAGCTTAATAATTATCAAAAAATAGCAGATACTGCACAATTTTTTATGCAGCTATATGACGATGATGAACGTGGCTTGGATACCTTGTTAAGTGAAGCGCAAAATGCTGCCCAAAGTTTGACTGAATTTGGTAATAAATTTAAGGACTTTGCTAAAAGTGTTGATGATGGCGTCTTTGCCTTAGGGGATGCTAGAAGTGAATTATCTAGTTTAATGGATCAGATGGATTTTGATGAAGAAAGATTTCAATATGTAACTAATCGTTTAGATGTTTTAAATTCATTAAAGAAAAAATATGGTCCCACTTTGGAAGATGTATTTAAATTTTATGAAAAAATTCAACAAGAACTTAAACAATTTGAAACAGGTGGACTTGATGAAGAAGAAATTCAAAATGAATTATCTAAGTTAGAAAAAACTATGACTGGGCAAGCTAATGACTTGCACCGAAATCGTGAAGAAGTTGCACATGCCTTAGAAGAAAAGATTAAAGGCGAGCTTGCAGATCTTTATATGGAGAAGGCAAGATTTTCTATTAATTTTGAAGAAAGCAAGAGTTTTAATGAAAATGGTATGGATACTATTTCATTTTTAATTGCACCAAATCCTGGCGAAGAGTTAATGCCACTTGTCAAAATTGTATCAGGTGGGGAGCAATCAAGATTGATTTTGGCGTTAAAGGCAATTTTTAGTCAAGTGGAACCAGTTGGAACTATGATTTTTGACGAAATTGATACTGGAGTTTCTGGGAGAGTTTCTGCTGCAATTGGTCGTAAGATGCATTCAATTGCTCAAAATAAGCAAGTTATTACAATTACTCACTCCCCGCAAGTTGCAGCTGCTGGAGATCACAGGTATTTAGTTGCAAAAAAAGTAAAAGATGGTGCAACCTTTACCCAAGTAGGACCATTATCAAAAGAAGAAACAGTTACAGCAATTGCTCAAATGATGGCTGGTAAAAATGTAACTAATGCTGCTAAGCAGAATGCAGTAGATTTGATAAAAAGTTTTAAAATAGATAGTTAGGCAGAAGAATGCACAGAAGTTGCAAACTTCTGTTTTTATTTTTAAAAAATAACAGTGCTTTTCTACGGTTAAGACTTGAAAAAGAAAGTATTTTAGTGCAAACTAAATATATTAGATATTTCTAGGAGTGTTCGGCATGGCAGATAAAGGTTTATTACTCGTCCTTTCGGGTCCTTCGGGTGTTGGTAAAGGAACCGTTAAAAGCGCAATCGTTGAAAATAAGGTGTTTCCTTTTGAGTATTCTGTTTCAATGACTACGCGTAAGCCTCGTCCTGGCGAAGTGGATGGAGTAGATTATTATTTCGTAAGTCGTGAGAGATTCCAGGAAGCTATTAACCAAGGCGAGCTTCTGGAATATAATGAATACGTGGGCAATTTTTATGGAACACCAGTTGCACCAGTTAAGAAGATGCTTAAAGAGGGCAAAGATGTTTTGCTCGAAATTGATGTTAACGGTGCACAAAAAGTTCGTGAAAAAATGCCAGACGGCGTGTTCATTTTCTTAACGCCACCAGATTTGCATACTTTACATATGCGTCTTGAAAATAGAGGCACTGAATCTGAAGATGTAATTAGGGGAAGAATTAAGCAAGCGCGTAAAGAAATTTTAGTAATGCAAGATTACGACTATGCCGTGGTTAATGATACTGTTGCAAATGCAGTTGATCATATCAAGGCAATCGTTGATGCTGAACACGTAAGTGTTAAGCGAGTTATCGATGACTACCGTAAAATGGTCAGGGAGGATTAATATGAGAATTACATACCCATCAATTGATAAATTATTGTCTCGCGTTGATTCGCGTTATTCATTATCAGTACTTGCTGCCAAACGTGCACATGAACTTGAAGCAGGAGATCCACCAACAATCGAACATTTTAAGTGTGATAAATCTGTTGGTCGAGCTCTTGAAGAAATTGCAGCTGGTAAGGTTACAGTTGATCCAGCTCACCGCGAGGTTAACCTGGTAGATGAATAAAAGTTAATGACCTCCATCAAAAAGATGGAGGTCATTTTTTACAAAAGGAATTTAAATGATTGCGCAAGTTATTATAGATATTGCTGCCAAACAGACAGATCGAATTTTTGAATATCATATTCCAAAAGAATTACCTGATGTTAAAGTTGGTTCACGCGTTGTGGTACCATTTGGACCTAGAAAATTGCAAGGATTTGTTGTGGGGATTAGTGAGAGGAGTAATTTTTCTGGAAAATTACGAGATTTACTATTAGTAGTTGATGAAATGCCGCCTCTTACTAATGAACTTGTAAAATTATCAGCAGAATTAGCAAAAGAAGTGTTTTCTTATCGAATAACAATTTTGAAGGCAATGCTTCCACGAGTAATGAGAGCAAATTATCGAAAGATATTAACTCCGATAACTGAAAAAGCTAAAAAGATGCCATATTTTCAAGGAGACCCAATTGATTTAAATGAAGTAGACGATATTGATAATATTGCCTTTATTCATAAGCTCTTAAAAGCGCAGGATGCAAAGATTGAGTATATAGTAGAAAATAAGGCTAAAACTAAAACTGAAAATCAATATATGCTCACAAAATCTAAAAAGGATTATCTTACAATTTATAATTCCTTGAGAGAAAATGCTACTAAACAAAAAAACTTATTAATGGATATTATTCAGAATTTTAATTTTTATCCTAAAATGCAAAAGCAACTTGAAAAAGATGCTGAAATTAACACTGCGACATTAACTAGTGCTGTTAATAAAAATTGGCTCAAAAAAAAGCGTGTAGAAGTTTATCGTAATCCTTTGGCTGGTTTTGAAGGTAATACAAAGATTTCTAAAGATATTAAATTAAATGATGAGCAACAATCAGCTCTTAAATACATTAATTCCTCAATTGAAAATAAAGAGGCAAAAACTTACTTATTAGAAGGAATTACGGGAAGTGGGAAAACAGAAGTATATTTACATGCCATTAATCAAGCTTTAAAAGATGGTCGAAATGCTTTAATGCTTGTACCAGAAATTTCTTTAACTCCACAAATGGTTGAACAAGTAAAAGGAAGATTTGGACAAGAAGTGGCAGTTCTTCACAGTGGACTTTCTGAAGGAGAGCTTTATGATGAATGGCGCAGGATTCGTAGAGGTGAAACTAGAGTTGTAGTTGGAGCAAGAAGTGCGGTTTTTGCTCCACTTAAAAATATCGGTTTAATTGTAATTGATGAAGAACATGAATCCTCATATAAGCAAGATTCAGATCCGCGTTATCATGCTAGAGATGTAGCTTTATGGCGCAGTAAATATAATAATTGTCCTGTTGTGTTAGGAAGCGCTACTCCTTCTCTTGGCAGTCGTGCTCGAGCTCAAAAAGGTGTATACACTTTACTCAGATTAACTAAAAGAGCAAATCAAAAGAAATTACCTAAAGTCAAATTAATTGATTTAAAGCATGTAGAATTTGCTGGTGGACAATTTGATTTATCAGTAGAATTATTTAATGCTATAAAAGAACGTTTAGCAAAAAAAGAGCAGGTTATTTTAATGCTCAATAGACGAGGGTTTGCTAATTTTATGTTGTGTCGTGAATGTGGTTTTGTTTTAAAATGTCCTAACTGTGACTTATCTTTAACAATGCACAAGGATACCAATCAAATGCAGTGTCACTACTGTGGCTATAGTGAAATAATTCCTCAAGTTTGTCCTAATTGTCAATCAAATAAAATTCGTTTTTTAGGAACTGGAACACAAAAAATTCAAGAAGAATTAGAAGAATTACTCCCAGAAGCTAGAATTTTACGGATGGATGTTGACACTACTAGAAAAAAAGGCAGTTATAAAAATATTTTAGATAAGTTTGGAAATCATGAAGCTGATATCCTTTTGGGTACTCAAATGATTGCTAAGGGATTAGATTTTCCTAATGTAACTTTAGTTGGTGTAATTAATGCTGACACTGGATTATGGTTGCCGGATTATAATGCATCTGAAAGAACCTTTGAATTATTAACGCAAGTAGCAGGAAGAGCAGGACGTGCAGAAAAAACTGGGGAAGTGATTATTCAAACTTATAATCCAGATCATTATGCAATTCAATTAGCGCAATCGCAGAATTATGAACGATTTTATGGTTATGAAATGCAAGTTCGTCATGCGGGCAATTATCCACCATATTTTTATACAGTTTTGATTTCTATTGCTTCTAAAAATGAGCAAAATGCTGCTAGAGAAGCTTTTAAAATTAAAAGAAAACTGCAAAATAATTTGCATACTGATGCAATTATATTAGGTCCAACACCTAGTGCAATTTCTAAATTAAAAAACCAGTATTATTATCAAATACTGGTAAAATATAAAAAAGAAGAAAATTTAAATAATTTGCTGCATCAAATTCAAGATTCAGCTCAAGAAATTAAAAAATATGGCTTAAATGTCTATATTGATAATGAACCAGAGAGAATTAGATAAGGAGAAAAATATGACATCAATAATTTTTATGGGAACACCTAATTTTGCCGTTCCAGTTTTAGAAGGATTAGTTAAGAATGGTTATGATGTAAAAGCAGTAGTAACACAACCTGATAAAAAAGTAGGTCGTAAACAAAAAATTACTAAAACACCTGCTAAAGTTGCTGCAGAAAAATTAAACATTCCAGTTTATCAACCAGTTAAGTTATCTGGTTCACCTGAAATGGATGAATTAATTGATATGAAGGCTGATTTTATTGTTACTGCAGCTTACGGACAATTTTTACCAACTAAGTTTTTGAATTCAGTTAAAATTGCAGCAGTAAATGTTCATGGGTCTCTTTTACCAAAATATCGTGGTGGAGCTCCAATTCAATATTCATTGATCAATGGTGATAAGCAGACTGGTGTAACTATTATGGAAATGGTTAAGAAGATGGATGCTGGTGATATGTATGCTCAAAAAGCAATTGATATTGAAGAAGAGGATACTGCAGGAACAATTTTTGAAAAATTATCATATCTAGGTCGTGACCTTTTATTGGAAACTTTGCCTAAGATTGAAGATGGAAGTGTAGAAAAAACTCCACAAAATGAAGATGAGGTAGTATTTTCACCAAATATTAAAAAGTCACAAGAGCAAATTACTACTCAAATGACTGCACGAGAAGCAAATAATTTGCTTCGTGGTCTAAATCCAGACCCAGGTGCTTACATGATGGTAGATAATAAACGACTAAAAGTTTGGAAAGCAGAAGTAGCTTCTGACAATACTGATTTAGAAGCAGGAAGCTTAGTAGATAATAGGGGTAGATTTGCCATTAGTTTTGCTAATGGTAGTGTTCTTAATTTATTAGAACTTCAGCCTGCAGGAAAGAAAAAAATGCCAGTTAAGAACTTCTTAAATGGTCAAGGTAGCAAATTTACAATAGGAGAAAAAATTGTCGACAACTAAGACTGCGCGCTCAATTGCGCTTAATACTTTAATTCGTGTGTTAGAGGATGGCTCATATTCAAATATTAGTTTAAATAATAGTTTAAAAAGTTCCCAACTTTCAAAAGCTGATCAAAATTTAGCTACAAAGTTAGTTTATGGGACTATTCAATATAAAATCTATTTAGAATATCAGTTGAATGGGTTAATTAAGACTAAAATTACTGAAAAGTATATTATGCCGCTTCTTTTGATGTCGGCTTATCAAATACTATTTTTAGATAAGGTGCCAAATCGAGCAGTTCTTGATGAAGCAAATAAATTAGCTAAGCAATTTGGTAAACAACATTCTTCTGGATTTAGATTAGTTAATGGGATTTTACGAGCCTTAACTCGTAGAGGCGAGATTTTACCTGATCAAAAAGATACAGTTAAATATTTAAGTGTCAAAGAAAGTATGCCTATTTGGCTAGTAAAATATCTCATTAAAAATTGGGGTGAAAAACGAACTGAAAGTATTTTGGCTAGTTTTAATGAAACTGCAAAAAATAGTGTTCGTCTATCTAGTTTAGTTAATCAAAAACATACTTTTATTGAATTGAAAAAATTAGGATATGATCCAGAATATTCAAGCTTATCTAGTCACGATGTGATTTTAAATCATGGTGGGATAGTAGAGTCAGATTTATTTAAAAAAGGATATTTAACAGTTCAAGATGAAGCAGCTAGTTTGGTAGCTGATGTCTTTGATATTAGTGGCAATGAAGTAGTGCTTGATGCTTGTAGTGCACCAGGCGGTAAAACTGTTCAGATTGCTGAACGATTAAATAAAGGTAATGTAACTGCTTTAGATATTCATGAAAAGAAATTGAAATTAGTCCGACAAAACGCTGAAAGAATGGGAGTAAGTGATAGAGTTTCAACTAAAGGAGTGGATGCACGTAAAGCGCATGATTACTTTTCAAAGCAGCAATTTGATAGAATACTAGTAGATGCACCATGTTCAGGATTAGGGCTTCTTAGAAGAAAGCCTGAAATTCGATATTCTAAAACAATGGATGATTTATTAAATTTACAGAAAATACAATTAGATATATTGGATTCTGTTGCTCTACTTCTAAACAAAAATGGAGAATTGGTCTATTCAACTTGTACTATTTCTTTTGAAGAAGATGAAAAAGTAGTTGAAAAGTTTTTAAAGAATCATCCTAATTTTGAACTGGCTCCATTTAAGTTGGAAAAAATAGCATCCAAATCAGGGATGTTAAAGATTTTACCAGATAGCTATGGTAGCGATGGCTTCTTTATAGCTAAGTTTAAATTGCGAGGTTAGATTTTGATTAAAACAGCATATGCTTCAAGTATTGGAAGAATACGAGAAAGCAATCAGGACTTTGTACAGGTTTTTAAAAATAAAAGTGACATAACATTAGCAATTGTGTGTGATGGCATGGGTGGTCATCAAGGAGGCGATGTAGCATCTACAATGGCTGTAAGTCATTTAGGACATAATTTTAAGATGACTGATTTTAAAGATGCAGTCTTAGCGCATAAATGGTTAGATGTTCAGTTGAATTCTGAAAATGAGACGATTTTAAAAACTGCTGATCGTTTTCCTGATTTAAATGGCATGGGAACGACTATCGTTTTAGCGTTTGCTTTTAAGGATTCAGCTTTAATTGCTCATTTGGGTGATTCACGAGCTTATAGCTATGCTGATGGGAATTTTGTTCAATTAACTGAAGATCATTCTTTAGTTAATGAATTAGTAAAAATGGGTCAAATCACTAAAGAGCAAGCTAAGCACCATCCTCAAAAAAATATTATTACTCAAGCTTTAGGAGTATCAAGTACAATTGATCCAGAATTTTGTGATATTGATATGCATGCCAATGATATTATTTTACTTTGTACAGATGGGTTAACTAATTCGTTAAGCGATCCTCAAATTCAACAAATTTTAGCAACTAAGGATTTAAGTTTGCAAGATCGTTGTAATAAGTTAATTAACGAAGCCAACAGATTAGGTGGTGGTGATAATATTACTGTTTGCCTAATTTGGAATAAGGAGGACGAAAGTAAATGATCGATAAAGGTTATTTGCTTGGCGAGCGTTACCGAATTATTGATACTTTAGGCGAGGGTGGAATGGCTAATGTATATCTAGCTGAAGATATAATTTTGCAACGAAAAGTTGCAGTTAAGGTTTTGCGTTTAGATTTACAAAAAGAATCACAGACTTTAGCTCGTTTTCAACGTGAGGCATTAGCAACCAGTGAATTAAGTCATCCAAATATTGTTTCAGTACTTGATGTAGGAACAGACAATGGTCTGCCATATATGGTAATGGAATATGTAGATGGACCAGATTTAAAGGATTATATCCTTGAAAATTCACCACTTGATCTACACGAAGTTATTAGGATTATGGATCAAATTTTAAGTGCAATGACATTGGCACATAAGCATAATGTGATTCATCGTGATTTAAAACCACAAAATATTCTTATGGATAAACGTGGAAATATCAAAATTGCAGATTTTGGTATTGCTGTTGCACTCAATCAAAGCTCAATTACGCAAACTAATTCTGTAATGGGATCCGTGCACTATATGTCTCCAGAACAGACTCGTGGAGGGCTTGTTACTAAACAGTCCGATATTTATTCTTTAGGAATAATTTTATATGAGTTAATAACCGGAAAAGTTCCTTTTAATGGAGATACACCAGTTTCAATTGCGCTAAAACATGCCCAAGAAGCAATTCCTTCTATTCGAAAAAAGGATCCAGAGGTTCCACAAGCTTTAGAAAATATTGTTTTAAAAGCTACTGCTAAAGATCCTCGAGATCGTTATAAAACTGCACACGAGATGAAGGTTGATCTTGATACCAGTTTGGATGCTAGTAGAAGAAATGAAGCTGAATTTGTACCAGATCATGGTTTTAATAATGATGAAACGATAGTTTTACCTAAATTTGATAATAATAGTAATAATAAAACGCCACCTGATGATCCTAAAGATGATGGTGATAATCAAAATGGAGATCCAAATAAGCCGAGTTTTTGGCAAGCTTTAAAAAAACATAAGTGGTGGTGGATCTTTATGAGTTTAGCAGCAATTTTAATAGTTTTTGTGATGATTTTTGCTTTAAGTAGTAAAGACAATCCTCGGATTAGAATTCCAGATGTAACTAATATGACCGAAGAAACTGCTAAACAAAAACTGGAAAAATCTGGACTAGAATTAGGAAGAATTTCTCATCAAAAATCTGACAGTATTGATGCTGGTCGAGTAATTAAAACTAAGCCCAATTCTGGAAAGTCAGTTTCAAAAGGGAAGGAAGTTGATTTAGTAATTTCTAACGGTGCTGGAATGGTAAAAGTTCCGGATGTTACTGGTCAAAATTACATGCAAGCTGTTGCAAAATTAGAAAAAATGGGCTTTGAGGTTGTCAAGGAAATGCAATTTTCTGAAGAAGTTCCAGTCGATCAAGTACTTAGCCAGAGCATTGCAGCTGATGTAGAAGTAAAACCTAAGCAAACCACTATTACATTGGTTATCTCGAAAGGAAAGCCAGAACCGGAAGTTAGACCTAAAAAGCAAATGGTTAAACTTAAAAACTTAAAAAACTATTCTCTAAAAAGTGCCCAAGATTATGCTAAAGAAAATGGATTAACTCTACAAATTGCAGAAAAATATTCTGATGATGTAGAAAAGAACATGGTAATTTCAATGAATCCTTCTGCTGGAACTGAGCTTGAAAAAGGTTCTACAGTAACGATTACAGTTTCTAAAGGTGCTAAAGAAAAAGCTAAAGAAAATATTGTAGTAACTAAAAACTTTACAGTAGATTATCAAGCTCCAAATTCTGGTAAAGATGAAAAAACTGACAATGAGGCAGAAAAAGCAGATAATAAAGGAAACCATGTTCAAATCTATATTCAAGATGACGATCACTCTATAAGTAATATTTATCGTGATTTATATATAAAGCGTGATACTAACTTTTCAATCCCATTCACTTTAAAAAATAATAATGGTGAATTACGTGTTGTAAGAGATGGTCAGACAGTGTTAAGTGAGAAGGTGACTAAATGACAAAGCAAGCTGAAGGAACTGTTATCAGTTTAATTGCAGGTTTTTATGATGTTGAATTGGATAATGGTGAAATTATAAGAACTAGGGCTAGAGGGGCTTTTAGGCAGAAAAAACAAAAACCAGCGGTTGGAGACCATGTTGAAGTTAAAATTGATGATAAGGGAATAGGGTATTTAGTTAAAATTCTCCCCCGTGTAAATCGTATAGGTCGACCAGCTGTAGCCAATGTGAGTCATGTTCTTTTAGTAATTTCGGCAGTTCAACCTGATTTTTCTTTGCAGTTATTAGATCGATTTTTGACTTTTTTCTCTTGGCAAAAAGTTGCTGTAACTATTTATTTATCTAAAAGTGACTTACTTCCTACAGAAAAACTAAAAACTATTCAAGAAGAATTGAATTATTATCGGGAAATTGGTTATCAAGTTTTTGATAATGAAAATGATATTCAAAAAATCCCAAGTCAAATTAAAAAAGGTCAAATTTGGACTTTAGCAGGACAATCTGGAGCTGGAAAATCAACCTTACTAAATAAACTTAAAAAAGATGCTAATCAGGAAACTGGTGAGATTTCGATGAGTTTAAATCGAGGCAAGCATACAACAAGAGCAGTTAAATTATTTAAACTTGGGGACGGTTTTTTAGCTGATACGCCTGGATTTTCATCAATTGATTTAACCCCGATTAAAATAAATGAACTTTGCAATTATTTTGTTGAATTTAAAAGAGCAAGTGTTAAATGTAAATTTAGAGGTTGTCAGCATTTACAAGAACCTGGTTGTGAAGTTAAGAAATTACTTGAAGAAGGAAAAATTGCTCAAAGTCGTTATGATGATTATTTGGCTATGAGAACAGAAATTAGTGAAGGTAGAATTCCTGAATATTTGAAATAATTGGAGAAAAAAATGATAATTGCACCCTCGATTTTAAATGCAGATAATTTAAATTTAAAAAAAGATATAACTAAAGCAATTGAAGCAGGTATTGGGAGATTTCATATTGATATTATGGATGCTCATTTTGTACCTAATTTATCTTTTGGTCCGGAACTTGTTAGTGATTTTAAGTGTAGTTTTCCTATGACTGAAGCTGAAATCCATTTAATGAGTGATAAACCAGATGTGTTAGTACCCGCTTTTGTAAAAGCTGGTGCGGATATGGTTGAACTGCATTATGAAGCAATGGATGAAGAAAAATTAAATTACTGGTTAGATTATCTTGTTTCTAATGGAGTAAAAACTGGTTTAGTATTAAATCCTGATACACCAGTAGAAGTAATAAAAAACTTTGCTCCAAAATTAGATCAAGTTTTATTAATGACAGTTTATCCAGGTTTTGGCGGTCAAAAATTTATTCCAAATTCTGTTGAAAGAATTGCTAAGGCACGTGAAATTTTAGATGAAGTAAAAAAGCGGGTTCCAATTGAAGTAGATGGTGGGATTAATTCTAAGACTGCTAAGCTTGCCCGTGATGCAGGCGCTGAAGTTTTTGTGGCTGGATCATACATATTTAAAAATGGTGACATTGCTACTCAAGTAAATCACTTAAGAGATATTATCAAATGAAAGCAGCAGCTTTATTAGGTGGTCCTAAAAGTGAGTGGCCTCAAGATTTAACAAAGAGGCTTAAAGATTTTGACATAATCTTTGGAGTTGATCGTGGAGCATTCATTTTACAAAAATTAGGAGTTAAAATTGATATAGCGATTGGTGATTTTGATTCATTAAAAAGACAAGAATTATATCAATTAGAAAATTCGGTTTCAGATATTCGATATTCTAATCCTATTAAAGATTTGACTGATTCTGAGTTAATGTTAAAAGTTGCTTTTGAAGATTATCATGTTGACGAACTTACGATTTTTGGCGCAACTGGAGGAAGAATTGATCATTTTTTAGTAAATTTATTAATGGTTCTTAATCCTCATATAAGACCATTTGCTTCAAAAATTAATCTTATTGATAAGCAAAATTACATTAAATTTTATTCTCCAGGAAGTTATTTGATTGATAAAAAAGTACAATATCCATATTTTGGAGTGATGAATTTAACTACGGTTCAAAATTTAAATATCAGCAATGCTCGTTATGATTTAAAAGATTATAGTGCAGAGTTTCCAAGGGTATTTTCATCAAATGAATTTTTACCGGAAAAAGATAATTTTAATTTATCTTTTGAAAAGGGAATTGTAGCGGTAATTTGGTCTAAAGATATTGATCGTTTTTATAATATTTAAAAAGAATTTGAATTTTATGTTCAAATTCTTTTTTATTTTTGATAAATGCTAGTAAAATATAGATAAGTGTTAAGATAGAAAAGAAGGTCGATAAAATGAAGTATACAGATTTTGAAAAAGATATTGCTGACTTTGATAATGGCCGTTATGAAGCTCGTCTTAGCCGTGCAAAGCAAAATGTGGACAATTATATGCATAAAAATAGAGTACATATTTTTGATAAGAAAAAGCATAAGCGAATTGCTAGCATCGCCGGAGATGATACTAATATTTTACAAGCAGACTTGGGAATGCCTACTAAGCTTAGTGAAATGATTACGGATTATGCTTATACTCCACTTGATGAACGCATGGCTGATGAAATTCCTGATGATGATATGCATCACAATATTGAAAGATAATAAAAAGGGCATCTAAAATAGATGTCCTTTTTGCAATAATTATTAAAAATAAAAAACCTGTTAGAATTAGATTCTAACAAGCTTTATGGTCTATTAGGCACGAGTAACTTTACCAGACTTCAAAGTCTTGGTTGAAACCCAAACGCGCTTTGGCTTACCGTCAACAAGAATGCGAACTTTTTGAAGGTTTGGCTTCCAAGCACGACGTGTTGAGTTCAATGAGTGTGAACGCTTGTTACCGAA
The DNA here is from genome assembly GCF_052615405.1 of Lactobacillus sp. PSON. Taxonomy (NCBI): domain Bacteria; kingdom Bacillati; phylum Bacillota; class Bacilli; order Lactobacillales; family Lactobacillaceae; genus Lactobacillus; species Lactobacillus sp. PSON. The sequence continues at coordinate 55,747 of NZ_JBQXFW010000006.1, forward strand.
AGTGGTCTTCTTACCTGTTACAAAATCTTTTGCCATTTGCTAAACCTCCTTTATGTGTTTTCATACTTTATTACGATAGCATATGTTGAGGTTTAATTCAACCTGAAAAACTATTTTTTCTAAATGACTACTTTTTAATAAGCGCGAAGTCAATTACTATGATAAAATAAATGCGTATATTAAGAACAATAAGACGGAGGACAAACATGGCTGTTAAAATCAAAACAAAAGATGGTTTGATAGATATTTCAAACGGAGTAATTGCAACTGTTGTTGGTAGTGCAGCTACGTCTAATTACGGCGTTGTTGGAATGGCTTCAAAAAATGCTATTCGAGATGGCTTCGATGGGATTCTTAATCGTGCCAACTATAAGCGCGGCGTTGTTGTTAAGTCAGAAGATAATAAAATTACAGTTGATGTTTACATTATTGTTGGTTACGGTTTGAAGCTTTCAGAAGTAAGCCGTAATGTACAAGGTAGTGTAAAGTTTAACTTGAAGCATCAACTTGGTATTGACACAGAAGCTGTTAATGTCATCGTTCAAAGTGTAAAGGTGCTTGACGAATAACGCGAGCGGAGGTTTAAGAATATTGGTTTTAAAAGAAATAGATAGTAAACAATTTAGAGATATGGTGCGTGTAGCTACTCATAGAATGGGGAAAAATGCGGAGTTTGTTAACTCTCTTAATGTTTTCCCAGTTCCTGATGGTGACACGGGTACCAACATGAATTTAACTATTGAAAGCGGTGCTAAGGCAGTTAGCGAAAACCCAAGTGATAGTGTAGGAGATTTAACTGAGAGTTTAGCTAAAGGAATGCTTATGGGTGCTCGTGGTAATAGTGGTGTTATTACTTCGCAGCTTTTCCGTGGAATTTATAAAGCAACTCAAGGCATGAAAACTTTGAACGCTCAAGAATTAGCAAATGCCTTTACTAATGGAGTAGCTACTGCATATAAGGCAGTTATGAAACCTGTAGAAGGTACTATTTTGACTGTAGCGCGTGTTGCTGCACAAGAAGGTGCCAACAAAGCTAGTGAAACCGAAGACGTTGAGGCAGTAATGAAGGCGATTGTAGAAGGAGCAAAGAAAGCTTTAAAAACAACCCCAGATTTACTTCCAGTGTTAAAGCAAGTTGGTGTAGTTGACTCAGGTGGTCAAGGATTGCTCTTTATTTATGAGGGATTTTTAGAAGGACTTCTTGGCGAAAACTTTGCGGATCAATATCAACCAGATGAAAGTGAAATGGATGAAATGATCAATGCAATGCACCATCAATCTTCAGTTCAAAGTCAATTAGCTACTGAAGATATTATTAACGGTTATTGTACTGAAATTATGGTTGATTTAACTGCAGATGTTCCAGATAAAAAGCCTTTTGAACTTGAAGAATTTAGAAAGCATTTGTCAGGATTAGGTGATTCTCTTCTTGCGGTTTCTGATGGAGAAGTAGCAAAGGTCCATGTTCATACAGAACATCCGGGAGAAGTTTTCCAATACGGCAGTAAATTTGGTCAACTTGGAAAAATAAAGATTGATAATATGCGTATTCAACATGAAACTATTGTTGAAAGTGATGAAGATAAACAAGAAACTGTTGACTTTGCAGTAATTGCCGTAGCTTCAGGAAATGGTATTCGCAAATTATTCGAAAGCGAAGGGGTTAACCGTATAATTTCTGGTGGACAAACAATGAACCCATCTGCTGGTGACATTATTGAAGCAATTAAGAAAAGCGGTGCGAAGAAGGCAATTATTTTACCAAATAACGGTAATATTATTATGGCAGCTAAGCAAGCAGCAGAAGTAAGTGATATTCCTGTTGGTATTGTCCCTACTAAGACTATTTCACAAGGATTAACAGCAATGCTTTCATTTGATCCTGATAGTAGTGTTGATGAAAACGTTGAAATGATGACTGAAGATATTGATTCAGTAGTATCTGGTGAAGTAACTCAAGCCAATCGTGATACTGTGATTGATGATATTGAAATTCATAATAATGATTACTTAGGTATTGTAGATGGCAATATTCGTGTTGATAATCCAGATCTTATCAAAGCTACTGTTCAAATGATTGAAAAGATGCTTGATGAAGATTCAGAAATTATCACTATCATGTATGGTCGTGATTCGAATAAGAGTGAAGCTGAAGAAGTTGTAGCTCAACTTGAAGAAAGTCATGATGATTTAGAATTTGAAATTCATGATGGTGGCCAACCAGTTTATAATTTCTTAGTTTCAGTTGAATAAAAATGAGTAATGACGCATTATTTGCTCCTGTAACTGATTTAAAGGGTGTAGGAACAAAAACGGCTGCTTCTCTTGGAAGTTTGGGAATTTATAGTATTTATGACTTATTATTTTATTTTCCTTTTCGTTATGACGATTTAGAAGCATTACCTTTAGATCAAATCATGGATGGTCAAAAGGTAATGTTGAAAGGAATTGTGGCTACAGAAGCTTATGTGAGTCGTTTTGGCTATAAAAAAAGTCGATTAAGCTTTAAGCTGAGAATTGACCATGATATCGTCATGGTCAATTTTTTTAATCAGCCGTGGTTAAAGTCTAAAATTGAAGTTGGTAAAGAAGTAGCTGTATACGGTAAATATAGTGTTACAAAGCAAAGCTTGACAAGTTTTAAATTTGTTGCAGCTAAAGAAAATGATAGTGGAATGGCTCCAATTTATTCAGTGAATAAAAATATTCATCAAAAAACGTTGCAAAAATTAATTGATTTAGCAATTGATAAATATTTAGATGAATTGGTCGATATCGTTCCTGCTGAAATTAGAAAAAAATACCGATTAATGTCGGATCAAGAAATTGTTAAAAATATGCATCATCCTAATAATGGACAAATAGCAGAATTAGCTAAAAGAAGTGCAATTTTTAGAGAATTTTTTATTTTTCAAATGCAATTGGCACTTTTATCAAATACCAATTCTAATAACACTCATGGAATTGCTAAAAAATACGATTTAACTGAAATTGCTAAATTAACTAATTCTTTACCTTTTGAACTTTCTGATGATCAAAAGCATGTTGTAAATGAAATCTTTGCTGATATTCATTCAGATTTTCAAATGCAGCGTCTTTTGCAAGGAGACGTTGGCTCAGGGAAAACCATCGTTGCAGTTTATGCAATTTATGCTGCGATTACGGCAGGTTTTCAAGCTACATTGATGGTTCCAACTGAAATTTTAGCTACGCAACATTTCAAAAAAATTGATGAACTTCTTCGTCCTTTAGGAGTGCGCGTGGCACTTTTAACCGGAACAACTAAAAGCTTAGAAAAACGAGAAATATATCAAGAATTACAAGATGGAACTATTAATGTTGTAATTGGTACTCATGCTTTAATTCAGGATAATGTAATCTTTAAAAATTTAGGTTTAGTTATAATTGATGAACAACACCGTTTTGGGGTTGGCCAACGCAAGAGTTTGATTAATAAAGGACTTGCTCCTGATGTTTTAGCAATGACAGCAACTCCAATTCCAAGAACTTTAGCTTTGACTGTTTATGGAGAAATGACAGTTTCAGAAATTCGTCATTTACCAAAAGGACGCAAGCCAATAATTTCTACATGGAAGACAAGTAATCAAATGGATGAAGTTTATAATCAAATGAAGCAGCAACTAAATGCGGGTTTTCAAGTTTATATTGTTACACCATTGATTAAAGAATCAGAAAATCTGGATTTACGTAATGCAGAAGAAATTTTTGCAAAAATTAAGCATGATTTTCCAAAGCAAAATGTGGTACTTCTTCATGGTCAGATGTCGGGTGCACAAAAAGATGAAATTATGACTGATTTTTCTGCAGGGAAAATTAATATTCTGGTAGCGACTAGCGTGATTGAAGTTGGTGTAGATGTTCCAAATGCAAATATGATGGTAATTTATAATGCAGATAGATTTGGATTGAGTCAGCTTCATCAATTGCGAGGAAGAATTGGTCGTGGGCAAACACAAAGTTATTGCGTTTTTCTAGCTGATCCTAAAACTGAATCAGGAAAAGCAAGAATGAAAATTATTGCCTCAACCACTAATGGGTTTAAGCTTGCTGAAGAAGATTTAAAAATGCGTGGTGAAGGTGATTTATTTGGTAAAGCACAATCTGGTTTGCCAGAGTTTCAAGTTGGAAATGTGGTAAATAATTATAATACCTTAGTTGTTGCGAGAGAAGTTGCAAAAAGTTTAGTTAATTATGATCCACAATTGGATAAAGCAGAACATTTTGCACTTAAACAAATTCTTGATTATAATCAATTAAAACAAAATAGAAGTTAGAAGAGAAAAATTATGAAAAAAATAGCAATTGATGCAATGGGAGGAGAAAATGCTCCTAAGGCAGTAATTGATGCTGTCTTAAAAGTTAGAGATGAACTTCCAGATACCAAATTTATTTTATTTGGTGATAAAGAAGAACTTCGTAAACTTTTACCTGTTGATAAAATAAATAGTCAATTAGAAGTTGTACCTACTACTGAAATAATTGATGATGAAGATGAGCCTGTGAGAGCTATTAGAAGTAAGAAAAATTCATCAATGGTTGTAGCTGCAAATTATGTTAAAGAAGGTAAAGCAGATGCCTTATTTTCAATGGGAAATACTGGTGCGCTTTTGGCATGCGGGATTTTTATTATTGGTAGAATCAAAGGAATCAAGCGTCCGGGTTTAATGCCAACTTTGCCTACCGAAAATAATCATGGCTTTAATATAATTGATGTTGGGGCAAATGCTAAATCAAAGCCAGAATATATTTTGCAATGGGCTCAAATGGCAAGTTATTACGCAGAAAAAGTTCGTGGAGTAGAAAATCCAAAGGTCGCACTTTTAAATAATGGCTCTGAAAGTGATAAGGGTGATGAACTTCATCAAGAAGCTTATAAGATGTTAAAAGAAAGTAATTTGAACTTTATTGGCAATATTGAAGGAAATGAAATCATGACTGGTAAAGCTGATGTAGTTGCAAGTGATGGATTTTCTGGTAATATTGCTTTAAAGAGTGTAGAAGGGATGTCTAGCGTCTTACTTCATTCTTTAAAAGATAGTTTGCTTAATAATGGAATGATGACTAAGTTAGGTGCGCTACTTATTAAGAAAGCTATTGGGGATATTCGTACCAAATATGATACTGCAGTTCATGGCGGTGCCGTTTTAATGGGAATTAATGCTCCAGTTGTTAAAACTCACGGTAGATCTAATGAACGTCCAATTTATTACACGCTTAAGCAAATTGATAAGATTTTGGATGAAAAGTTAATTGATAATTTTAGAGAAGAATTTTCAAAATAAGGAGTAAAAAATGACAGAAGAAGAAATTTTTAATAAAATTGCTGGAATGATTGCTGATAACTTTGAAGTAGATAAAGCTTCAATTACTAAATCAACTAATTTTAATAATGATTTAGATGCTGATTCAATTGATTTAGTTGAATTCATTCTTCAACTTGAAGATGAATTTGGATCAGAAATTCCAGATGAAGATGCTGAAAAAATTAAAACAGTTGGTGATGCAGTCGCTTATATCAAGGCTCACCAAGAATAATTTTATAAAAAAGCCGGTTCTCAGTTTGCATGAGACCGGCTTTGTGTTTATAATTAGGAAATAAATTAAAAATATTAATTGTCTTTTAATAAAGATTGGTTTTGAAATGGGGGAATGACCTTTGGATAAACAGAGCGATCTCTTGTTAGATATTCAACATCTCCATACTGCATACCGTTTGCAAGGCAAATTTTATGATGCGGCAGATGATGTGAATCTAACACTCAAGCGTGATGAAATATTAGCCATAGTGGGAGAGTCAGGTTGTGGCAAAAGCACCATTGCTTCAAGTATTATTGGCTTATACGATCACAAAAATACAAAAGTTACTGGGGACATTCTTTATAATGAATTGAACCTGGTGGGATTAAACGAATCACTTTTTAATAAAATTCGTGGTGATAAAATCGGAATGATTTTTCAGGATCCATTGGCAAGCTTAAATCCCTTGATGAAAGTTGGAGATCAAGTTGCTGAAACCCTCTATTATCATACTGATATGAATGAAAGTCAGCGTCATAGTTGCGTGATTGAATTATTTAATCAGGTAGGGATGCCTCGTCCAGAAGATATGTATGAAATGTATCCTCATGAGTTGTCTGGCGGATTACGACAACGTGTGGTAATTGCGATGGCAATTGCATGTAAGCCAGAAGTAATTATAGCTGATGAACCAACTACAGCACTTGATGTTACTATTCAAGCTCAAATTTTGGACTTGTTAGAAGATATTCAAAAGCAAACTCATTCGGGAATCATTTTGATTACTCATGATTTAGGAGTTGTTGCTGAAACTGCTGACCAAGTAGCTGTTATGTATGCTGGTCAAATTGTAGAAAAGTCTGATGTTAAAACGATTTTTGAAAATCCACTTCATCCATATACTCGTTCTCTTTTAAATTCAATGCCACAATCAGATGATGAGACTGAGGATTTACATGTGATTCACGGTACAGTACCATCTCTTAAGAATATGCCACGTACAGGAGATCGCTTTGCTGCAAGAATTCCTTGGATTCCTGAAAGCGCGCATGAAAAAGAACCAACGATTCATGAAGTAGCACCCGGTCACTGGGTAAGATGTACTTGTTGGAAAGAATTCCATTTTGAAGATGATCCAAGTTCAAAAACAGAAGTTAAGAGAACGGGGGAATAGTTTATGTCTAAAGAAATAATTCAAATAAAAGATTTAAAAGTCTATTACCCTATTCGTTCTGGATTTTGGAATAGAATTACTGATTATGTCCGTGCAGTTGATGGAGTAAATTTTTCCATCAATGAAGGCGAGACTTATGGTTTGATAGGTGAATCGGGCTCAGGTAAGTCAACTACAGGTAAGGCTATAGTTGGTGTGGAAAAAGTAACCAGTGGTCAAATTATTTACAAAGGTATGGATGTAACTAAATCATCCAATCGTAAAAAATTAAATTATAACAAAGATGTTCAGATGATTTTTCAAGATTCAATGTCAAGTTTGAATCCAAGAAAGAGAATTGAAGATATTATTGCAGAACCAATTCGAAATTTTGAAAATTTAACCACTGATCAAGAACGAGATCGTGTGCAAGAATTACTAGATATTGTAGGAATGCCAAGTGATGCAATTTATAAATATCCTCATGAATTTTCTGGGGGTCAGCGTCAAAGAATTGGTGTTGCACGTGCAGTTGCAACTAATCCTAAATTAATTGTTGCAGATGAACCAACAAGTGCTCTAGATCTTTCTGTTCAAGCGCAAGTTTTGAATTTTATGAAGCATATTCAGCAGCAATATAACATTGCCTACTTATTTATTTCTCATGATTTGGGCGTTGTAAAGCATATGTCAGAAAATTTAGCAATTATGCACCGCGGACGATTAGTTGAGCTTGGTAGTCGAAAAGAAATTTATAAGCATCCAATTCATATTTATACTAAACGTCTTTTATCAGCAATTCCTGTAGTGGATGTTGCTAAGCGTGCTGAACATAAAAAGCATCGTCAACAAGTTGAAAAAGAGTTTGAAGAAAATCAAAGCAAATGGTATGACAAAAATGGTAGGGTATTTCCACTTCAAGAAATTACTCCTAAACATTTTGTTGCTGTGCCTAAAGATGAAGTTCAAGAAGCTGAGCTAGAAGAAAGAGAGGGTAATTAAGTATGTGGAAAACGATACTTAGACGTTTATTAATCATGATCCCTCAATTGATCATTTTAAGTATTTTAGTCTTTTTACTTGCTAAGATGATGCCGGGTGATCCATTTAGTGGTTCAATTAATCCGAATACTGATCCAAAACAAATTGCGGCACTGAGACAAGCCGCAGGACTAAATGATCCAGTATGGGTTCAATATTGTAGATGGGTAGGAAATTTATTCCATGGAGATTTAGGAACTAGTTATATTCAACATGTTCCAGTAAGTTCATTAATTGCTGATCGTGCGGTTAATACTTTCTGGTTATCCCTTTTAACTACAATTTTAACTTATGCAATTGCTATTCCAATGGGAATTACAGCAGGTCGCCATCAAGATCAATGGCAAGATACAGCAGTTCAAATTTTTAATTATATTACTTTTGCTGTACCAGGTTTTGTATTTTACATTTTAGGTCTTTGGCTATTTGGTTTTACTTTAGGTTGGTTCCCAATTTCAGGTTCTGTGTCTGCTAATGCGTCTGGTTTTTGGGGAGTCTTAATTAGTCGATTAGACCATATGATTTTACCAGCTATTCTTTATGCAGCAATTACTACAACTACAATTGTTCAATATTTAAGAACAGGAATTGTTGATAATAAAGTAGAAGACTATGTAAGGACTGCCCGTAGTAAAGGTGTTCCAGAAAATGTTGTTTTTCATAAGCATATTTTAAGAAATTCTCTTTTACCAATTGCGGCTTTCTTTGGTAATACGATTACAGGTCTTCTTAGTGGTTCAATGATTATTGAAACTGTATTTAGTTATCCAGGTATGGGTAAATTATTCCTTGATTCTATTGGACAACGTGATTATACAACTTTAACAGCCTTGATTCTTATCTTTGGTATTTTAACGTTAATTGGTAACTTGTTATCAGATATTATCATGAGTATTATTGATCCACGTATTAGAATCCAATAGAAAGGAAGAGAAAAATGGCTAAAGAAACTAAGAAAAATCAAGAAGTTAAAAATGACAAGCCAAAAGCGTCTCTTCCACCTTCTGGATTTAAAGTAGTGGTTAGAGAAATTGTTCGCGATAAAACAGCTCTAGTTGCGTTTATTTTAATCGTTTTAATATTATTATTTACTTTTGGTGGATCTTTATTTTTAAATAAAGCACAAATTACGGAAATTAATATTGTAGACGCTTACTATGGTTGGGGTGAAGGTGGTCACCTTTTAGGAACTGATGATGGTGGACGTGACATCATGAAATTGCTCATGATGGGCGGAAGAAACTCAATCTTGATTGGTCTATCAATTACTGTAATTACTGAAATTGCTGGATTAGTTGTAGGATTGGTATCAGGATATTATGGTGGAATTGTTGATTCAATTATTATGAGAATAGTTGATTTTGTGCAAATTTTACCAATGATGCCAATTATTATTGTATTGACCACAGTTATTCCAAATTATAATGCTATAACTTTAGTATGGTTGATTGCGATGTTTGGTTGGACAACGACTGCTCGTTATTATAGATCTTTCATCTTATCTCAAAGAGATCGAGATTATGTTTTAGCATCTAAAACCTCTGGTTCAAGTGATCTTAAGATTATGTTTAGAGAAGTATTGCCAAACATTACATCAATGATTATTATTGATGCTGTTTTAACAGTTGCAGGTAATATTGGTATTGAAACTTCATTATCATTCTTGGGCTATGGATTACCAACAACTACTCCATCACTTGGAACTTTGATTGGATTTGCTAATGATCCAGTTAATGTTATAAATCGTCCATGGTTATGGCTTCCGGCAACAATTTTACTTTTAGTAATTTCATTAAGTATTAATTATGTTGGACGAGCATTACAACGTGCAGGGGATGCAAGACAACGTCAAAATTAAATTATTAAAATTAATGAAGAGTCTTCTATTTGCAGAAATAGGAGACTTTTTATTATAAAAAATATTTAAGATAATAATAATATTAAAATTGTTCTCATAAATATGTTGATTTTCTCATAAAAAGTGATAATATTTAATTATTAAATTAATTTTAGAAGCTTAAAGACTTGTTTTTATCAAACGGGGGACTTAATATGAAAAAATCTAAATTATTGGGCTCAGTTGGCGTAGTTGCTGCTGCAGCTTTGGCACTTGTAGCTTGTGGTAAGAGTGGACAAAATAATAACTCTGGCGCAAGTGATGCTAAGAAGTTTCCATCCTCAACACCTAAAAAGGCAGTTAAACAAGGTGGTTCTGTAAATGTTGCTCTTGAAACTGATACTCCATTTACAGGTATCTTCTCAGATGAATTAGCTACTTCAGCTTACGACTCACAAGTAGCAGCTCCAGCATCAGAAGCACTTTTTGATACTGATGACCATTACCAAATTAATGACAAAGGTCCAGCAACTATGAAGATGGACCGTCAAAATAAAACTGTTACTATCACTGTTAAAAAGGGCGTTAAATGGTCTGATGGTAAGCAAGTTAATGCCAAAGATTTGGAATATCCATATGAAATCTTAGCAAATAAAAAGACTAATGCTCAAAGATATAGCAGTCAATTTGAAGAAATTGAAGGTATGAAAGAATACCATGAAGGTAAAGCTAGTTCTATTTCTGGTATTGAAATGCCAGATGGCGAAAATGGTAGAACTATTGTAATTCATTATAAAGAATTGAAGCCAGGTATGAAATTTAGCGGTAATGGCTACTTCTGGGAAGGAGCTGCTCCATATCACTATTTAAAGAATATTCCATTTAATAAGCTTCAATCTTCAGATGAAATTAGAAAGAAGCCCCTTTACTTTGGACCATATAAAGTTTCTAAAATTGTTCGTGGTCAATCTGTATCTTATGTTCCAAACAAATATTATTGGCGAGGTAAACCAAAGCTTAATAAAGTTACCATTCAAGTTGTATCTCAAGATTCAGCTTCACAAGCTATTAAGAGTCACAAGTTTGATATAGCTGAAGTAATCAATTCTCAATGGGATCAAGTTAAAGACACTAAGGATGTAAACTTTGTAGCTCAAATTCCGTTACAATATAGCTATTTAGGCTTTAAAGTTGGTAAGTGGGATGCTAAGGCTGGCAAAAATGTCATGGATAAGAATTCTAAGATGAATAATAAATCTCTTCGTCAAGCTATTGCCTACGCTATGAATGTTGATGCGGTTAATAAGCGTTATACTAATGGTTTAAACTTTAAGGTTAATACTTTGATTCCAAAAGGCTTTGGAGAATATCATGATAGTAGTGTGAAGGGTTACAATTATAACTTAAAGAAAGCTGAACAACTTCTTGATAAGGCCGGCTATAAGAAGAAGGGAAAATGGCGTGTACAACCAAATGGCAAGCCACTTAAGATTAAATTTGCTGCAATGAGTGGTAATCCAAATGCAGAAGCTATTGCTCAAAACTACTTACAACAATGGCATAAAATTGGATTAGATGTTTCACTTGTTGGAGGACGTTTAACAGAATTTAATTCGTTCTATGATAAAGTTCAAAATGATGATCCGGGTGTAGATATGTTCCAAGCTGCTTGGAGTTTAGCTTCTGAACCTTCACAAAACTCAATGTATGGAGAATATACTTCTTCAAATTATGAGCGTTTTGTAACTAAGAAGAATAATGAACTCTTGAAAGAAATGGATTCACAAAAAGCCTTCAATACTAAATATCGTGTAGAGAAGTTCCATGAATGGCAACAATACATGAATGATGAAGCTTATGTTGTTCCACTTTCTAATTCATATCAAATTCAAGCTGTTAATAGTAAACTTACTGGTTATTCAACTAAACCATCTCAACAAAATAAACTCTGGAGTCAAGTTGGCTATGTTAAGTAGTAGTTTATGAAAATAATAAAAATGAGGCAGGTTGCTCAAATGAGCGAACCTGTTTTTTCTTATAGTGTTACATCATTATTAGATAAGTAATCATAATAAAACTGGTATAATGTTAAACATAGGAGGGTTATTATGGTAAGCACAAAGTTTATTAAACAATTAAATGAAAAATATGGAATTAAGTTCCATTCAAAAAAGTTATTAGAAGAAGCGTTTACTCATTCATCTTATGCTAATGAACATCCGAATGATGGAATTAGAAATTATGAAAAGCTAGAATTCTTAGGAGACGCAGTTCTTGAATTAGCAGTGTCAGATTATTTATACCGTCATTTTCCTAATTTAAATGAAGGTGAATTGACTAGACTTCGTTCCAACATTGTTAGAACCGAAGGATTTTCTGAATTTGCCATTGAATGTGGTTTTCAAGATGAAATCAACTTAGGTAACGGTGAAGAAAAATCAGGAGCTCGTCATCGTAAAACACTTCTTGAAGATGTTTTTGAAGCTTTTAATGGTGCCTTATTTCTTGATCAAGGGATGCCAGCTGTGCAACACTTTTTACATTTAACAGTTTACCCATTAATTGATCAAGGAGAATTTACAGCTTCACGTGATTATAAGACCGATTTGCAAGAATTTTTGCAACAAGATGGTCCAGTTAAAATTGAGTATACTGTATTAGAAGAATCTCAATTGCCATCTCATTTCTTGGTTGAGCTTAAAGTTAATGGTAAAGTTCAATCAACTGGTGAAGGTAAGAATAAGAAAGCTGCTGAACAAGAAGCAGCTAAGGCTGCTCTTGAAAAATTGGAGTAGGAAGGTGACGACGTGCCATTAACAGAATTAATTATTGATGGTTTTAAATCATTTGCTGAAAAAACAACTATTCACTTTGATACAGGAATTACAGGGGTCGTTGGACCAAACGGAAGTGGAAAGAGCAATATTACTGAAGCTATTCGTTGGGCAATGGGAGAAACAAGAGCTAAGAGTTTGCGCGGAAGCAACATGAAAGATGTCATTTTTGCAGGAAGTGAATTTCGTAAGCCGCTTAATCGTGCAATCGTAACTTTAGTGTTTGATAATAAAAAACATGAATTAGATTCTAATCAAGAAAAAGTTTCTGTAACTAGAAGAATTTTACGATCAGGGGATAGTGAATATCTAATTAATAATCGTCCGGTTAGATTAAAAGATGTTAGAGAATTATTTTTAAATTCTGGAATTTCACAAAATAGTTTAGCAATTATTTCTCAAGGTAGAGTTGACCAGATTTTAAATTCTCGTCCTGAAGAAAGACGGGTAATTTTTGAAGAAGCAGCGGGTGTGCTTCATTTTAAAGAACAAAAAGAAACTGCAGCTCGTGAATTAGCTCGAACCAATGACAATTTGATTAGAATCAATGATTTGGTTAAAGAACTAGAAAAGAGAGTTGAACCACTTCATGAACAAAGTTCTCTTGCTAAAGAATATAAATTCCAAAAAGCTAGTTTAGATAAGAAATTAAAAACTTTATTAGCTTTTGAAATTGAAGATTTAGATAATAAAAAAGCTGAAATTCAAAAAAGTGCTACAAAAAATCAGGTTTTATTATCTAAGTTAGATAAAGAAGTAAAAGATTCTCAAGCGGCTGTTGCTAAAAAGCGTCAAGAATATCAAGAAGTTCAAAGAAAACGTGAAGTTGCTCAAAATCAATTGTTGCAGTTGACTGATCAAATTTCAAAATTAAATACAGATTTACAAGTTACTGAACAATCTAAGCAATTTGATGAAGCAACAAAAACTGAATATAAGAATCAAGTCGAAGAACTTAGTAAGCGAATTTCTAAACTAAATAAAGAAATTACTACTATTATAGAATCTAAAGAAGAATTAGATTCTGAACAAACAAAATTAAAGCTTGAGCGTGAAAACTTGCTTGGTCAATTAAAGGAAGATCCAGCCAGTCTTGAGCAAAAATTGGAAGACTTAAGAAATACTTATATCCAATCGTTACAAGACCAGACTACTAATAATAATCAAATTGTTTATTTGGAATCTGAATTAAAGAAAACTCAAGATGACCAAAGTTATAAAACTAACGATGTTTCTGAACAGTTAAAAAAATCTAATGAAAAATTAAAAAGCCTGAAAAAAGCAGGTAAGAATCTAACTATTAAACGTACTGATATTCAAAAAAAGCTAGATGGTTTATCTGTTAAGAAAACAAATATCGAAGAAAAACTATTTGCTTTGAGAAAGACTGTTAATGATGAACGCTCAAGCTTGCAAAAGATAACTGCTCGTTATGAGGCCTTAGTTAACATTCAAAAGCGTCACGAAGGTTACTATTATGGGGTCAGAAGTGTTTTAAATAATTTAGATGATTATCCTGGAGTAATTGGTGCGATAGGGGAGTTAGTAAGTTTTTCAGCAGAGTATGAAGCAGCAATGACTACTGCTTTAGGTTCTAGTGTTCAAGATTTGGTTACTGACTCACGTGTGAGTGCTAGAGATGCAATTAATAAGTTGAAACAGACTCATGCAGGACGTGCTACCTTCTTACCTCTTGATGGTTTGCGTCAATATAGTATTCCTGCTTCAACGATTATAACTTTGGAATCATTTGACGGTTTTAAAGGGGTAGCGAATCAATTAATTAAAAGCACTAGCAAATATGATATTTCTTCTGCTATTAATTATTTATTAGGTAGTGTGATAGTAGTAGATAATATTGATAATGCTTTGACAATTTCTCGTCGAGTAAATCGTTATCGAATTGTAACTTTAGATGGAGATATTATTTCTCCGGGAGGCTCAATGACGGGAGGGATGCGTAATCAGCGCAATAATTCTCCTCTCCAAACAACCGGTGAAATTAATCGCTTAAAAGTTAAAATTGCTAATTTAAAGAAGCAGTTTGCTAATGATCAAAAAATGCTCCAAACAGTCATTGAAGATAGTGATACTTTAGCTGATGAATACAGTAGAACTAATACAGAGTTGCAAACTGTTAACCAAGAATTCAATGAAGCAGCTCTTTCTTATCAAAATCAAGAAAAAGAAGTTAAGAGATTATCAGATGCAAACCACTTATTTGATTCACGAGTTAAAGAACGTGCAATTCAAATTAAAACAATTCAAAATCAAATTCAAGAAGCAAATAAGCGTAAAAAGGAATTGGCCAGTCAAGCTGATAGACAAAAGAATCAGATGGCAGAAGTTCAGAATGCAATTAAGGATTTCAATTCTCTTAATCAAAAAATTCAAAAACAACTATCAAATCTTGATCCTAAGTTGGCTGTTGTTTCAAATAAATATGAAAATTTGCATAATCAAGAAATTGAAAAGCAGCAACAATTAAAGAATAATCAAGATCAATTAGATGATTTAAAGCAAAAATTGTCTAGTTTAGGTCAAAACAATAAAATTTCTGAACAAAAACGTTCTGAACTTGAAAAGCAAGAAAAGAAAGCAAAAGCAAAAAAGTCGAGTTTAGAAGAAATATTAAGCAAGCTATCCTCTAGTTTGGGTCAAGTTGATGCTCAGATAACCCAATTAGATCAAGTGGCAACAAGAAATTATGATTTACGTAAAACTGCTGCAGAAGAACAAGAAGAGTATTCTGTTAAAATTGCCAAATTCAATACAGAAATCAATCAAAGATTGAATACATTAAGTGAAGATTATTCACTTACTTATGAAGCAGCTTTGAATCAAGCTAACTTAGAAAATAATTCAGAAAATAGAGCTGAATTAAAGAAAAATGTTAAGTTACATCGCATGTCACTTGAAGATATTGGTCCGGTCAACTTAAATTCAATAGATGAATATGAAGATGTAAAAAGTCGTTATGAATTTTTGCATGGTCAACAAGACGACCTTTTGAAAGCTCGTGAAGATTTAAAGCAATCAATGAATGAGTTAGATGTTGAAGTTAAAACTCGATTCCAAGAAACATTTACAGCAGCTAGTGAAAACTTTACCAAGATTTTCCCAGTTGTATTTGGTGGAGGAAATGCTAAATTAGTTTTAACAGATCCTGAGGATATGCTAAATACAGGAATTGAAATTATAGCACAACCACCTGGTAAAAAACTTCAAAGACTAAGCTTATTATCTGGTGGTGAAAGAGCCTTAACAGCAATTACACTTTTGTTTGCAATGCTACAGATAAATCCAGTACCATTTTGTGTACTTGATGAAGTTGAAGCTGCTTTAGATGATGCAAATGTAAGTAGATTTGCACAATTTTTACAAAAATATGATATGCATACGCAGTTCATTGTAATTACACACAGGCGAGGTACTATGCAACAAGCAGATCAATTATATGGGGTTGTGATGCAAGAATCAGGTGTTTCGCAGGTTTTATCGGTGTCATTAAAAGATATTAAGGATGAGGTGGATTAAATTTGGGTTTATTTGATAAAATTAAAAAATCACTTTTTGGAAATAAAGATGAAGAAAAACAAGAACAGCACGAACAAGAAACTTCTCAAGAAGAAGTAGAAGAACAAAGTAATGAACAAGAATCTGTTAGTCATGATAATGAAGAAAGCACAACAGAAAGTTTAGAAAAAACAGAAGATCCTGAAGTAGAAGAAAAGTCTGATGATTCAGAATCAACTCTGGACGTAGATGACAATAGTTCAGATCTTAATCAAACTGAAAATTCTGAAGATAAAATTGAAGAAGAGAGTAATTCTTCCGATGATACTGTTCTTGATAAAAAGCAAGAACAGAAAGCTCAAGATGAAAATCAAACGGAAGTTACTACTGAAGAAGAATCAGAAACTGATTTAGATGAAAAATCTAATGAGGATGAAGAAGAAACTTCCGAAGAAGACCAGACTAAGTTATATGAAAAAGGTTTGGAAAAAACTAACAAAGGCTTTGGAGCTCGTTTAAACGCCTTTTTTGCTCAATTTAGAAGCGTTGATGAAGATTTCTTTGATGATTTGGAGGAATTGTTAATTGAGTCTGATGTCGGTTATGAAACAGCAGAAGAATTAACTGAACAATTGCGTGATGAAGCTAAACTTCAAAAAGCAAAGACACATGATGACTTAAAACGAGTAATAGTTGAAAAATTAGTAGATGTTTATGACCAAAATGGTAACAGTAATGATGAAAAGTTAATTTATCATGATGATAATAATCCAAATGTTTATCTTTTTGTTGGGGTAAATGGTGCTGGTAAAACAACTACAATTGGAAAACTTGCTAAACGTTTTAAAGATGAGGGTAAATCGGTTATTATGGCAGCAGCAGATACTTTTAGAGCGGGTGCTGTAGAGCAATTAGTTGAATGGGGCAAGCGAGTAGATGTTCCTGTAGTAACCGGTGCTGAAAAAGCAGATCCTGCTTCTGTTGTATATGATGCAACTGAAAAGGCAATCAAAGAAAACGCTGATATTTTATTAGTTGATACCGCCGGTCGACTTCAAAATAAGAAGAATTTGATGAACGAATTGGAAAAAATTCAAAGAACAATTAAAAAATTGTTGCCAGAAGAACCTACTGAAACGTTACTTGTTTTAGATGGATCAACTGGACAAAATGCTCTTTTGCAAGCAAAAGACTTTGACAAAACTACTAAGTTAACAGGTTTAGTTTTAACAAAGCTTGACGGTTCTTCAAAGGGTGGGGTTGTCTTAGCAATCAGAAATGAAATGAACTTACCAGTTAAACTTGTAGGACTTGGTGAAAAGCCAGAAGATCTTGCAGATTTTGATGCAGGAAATTATGCTATTGGTTTATTCCATGGTTTGGTCTAAAATTAAGATAGTTATTGATTTTATATAAGGAGAAAATTATGAAAGAATACAGTGCTTGTACCACAATTTTAGTGGGAAAAAAGGCTTCAATTGATGGCTCAACAATGATTGCACGTAATGATGATACTTTCAGACCAATTACGCCTCAAAAGTTCATTATCGAACCTGCAGCTAAAGGTGAAAAGGGACGCCACATCAAGTCTTGGCTTAATAAGTTTGAAATGGACTTGCCAGAAGATGCACAAAGAGTTCCTGCAGTTCCTAATGTTGATTACAAAACTCAAGGTTACTATGATGAAAGTGGTATTAATCAAAAGAATGTCGCTATGTCATGTACTGAATCAACTTATGGTAATGAAAGAACTTTAGCTTTTGATCCACTTGTTAAAGATGGATTAGACGAAGATTGCATGCAAACTGTTGTTTTGCCATATATTGATTCAGCTAGAGATGGTGTTAAGCGTTTAGGTAAGTTAATCAAAAAGTACGGTTCACCAGCTGGCAACTCTGTATTATTCAGTGATAAAGATGAAGTATGGTATATGGAAATTGTTACTGGTCACCACTGGGTAGCACAACGTATCCCAGATGATTGCTATGCTGCAACAGGTAACCGTGTCGCAATTCAAGAAGTAAACTTTGATGATCCTGACAATTTTATGTGGAGTGAAGAAATTCAAGAATTTGTTGAAAAGCATCACTTGAATACTGATCATGAAGGTTGGAATTTCCGTCATATTTTTGGTACTTATACTGAACAAGATCGTCACTATAATACTAGTCGTCAATGGTATATTCAAAAACTTTTTAATCCTGAAATTGAACAAGATCCACAAGATCCTGATATTCCATTTATCCGTAAAGCTGCAAAGAAGATTAGTCGTGAAGATATTCAATATGCTTTAGGTAGTCATTATCAAGATACTCCTTATGATCCATTTGGTAAGGGTACAGATGAAGAAAAGCACATGTATCGCCCAATTGGCTTGAATAGAACACAAAATTCACATGTTCTTCAAATTAGAAGTGATGTTCCAGAAGATAAAGCAGCCATTATGTGGTTATGTATTGGTGGTCCAACCTTTACACCTTATGTACCATTCTTTACTAATATGAATGATACTGACCCTTCATATAACAATACTTCTATGGAGTATAATATGAATGACGCTTGGTGGTACTACAAGTCATTTGCAGCGCTTGTTGAAAGTCACTATCCACAATTTGTTCAACTTGATACAACTTATCTTACTGAACTTAACCGTTTTTACAGAGGTCGCGTTGAAGAAATTATTAAGGGTGCAGATGGTAAGCGGGGCGATGAGCTTACTGAATATTTAACTAAAGAAAACCAAAAGACAGTTGCACATACAAAGAAAGAAACTGAAAAACTTTGGGGTCAAATGTTTACCGAATCTATTAATATGTCTAAATTGACTTTTAATATGGACGAAAATCTTTAATAAACTTAAAAATAATCTTATCTTGTTAGGTAAGATTATTTTTTATTTATCTAAAAAAAGACTAAACTATAAGTAGTTAAGGAGGCATGATTTATGAAGATTGACGCATTTAGCCATATTTTGACGCCAAATTATTATCAAAAGATGTTGCAAATTGATCCAAATATTCCAGAAAAGTATCCCTTTGTAAAAAATAAGGCTCTCACTGATTTGCAATTTCGATTGAATAATTGGCCAGAAAATCATATGAAGCAAGTCTTATCTTTTGCAAATATTAGTCCAGAAGATTTTGTTATTCCTGCAGAAGCTGCTGATATATGTGAATTAGCAAATAATGAATTAGCTGCTATAGTTCATGATAATTCTGATAAGTTTGAAGCAGGAGTAGGGATGCTTCCAATGAATAATATTAAGGCTGCCCAAGAAATTTTAGAAAAAATTTCACAATCTAGTATTTTGGTCGGAGCACAAATTTTTACTCGTCATTTAGGAAAGAGTATTGCAAATCCTGATTTCAGACCTGTTTTAGCTAAAGCTGCTGAATTGAATGTTCCTTTATGGCTTCATCCTGTTTTTGATAAGCGTAAGCCTGATAACAATTTAATATTTTCATGGGAATATGAATTGTCTCAAGCGATGCTTCAATTAGTTCAAAGTGATTTATTTGAAGAATATCCAAATATGAAAATCTTAGTTCATCATGCAGGAGCAATGGTACCATTTTTTAGTGGTAGAATTGATCATATTTTGGATGAAAAACATGCTGAAGCTTTCAAGAACTTTTATGTTGATACGGCGATTTTAGGTAATACTCCTGCATTACAATTAACTTTGGATTATTTTGGTATTAATCACGTTTTATTTGGAAGTGATGCCCCATTTGGAGTAGAGCCGGTAGGAGCTGATAAAATCGTATTGAGAGCAATTGATAATTTAGATATTTCAGATTTATATGAAAATAAAATCCTGAAAACAAACTATGAACATTTTATAAGATAGGAGATTAAAATGAATATAAAAAATGCACCTATTATGAACTTTTATCATTTAACTATTAATCCCGACGAAAAAGATAAGTTTCTAAAGGCCGGTAAAGAAAATATGTTTACTTCTATTCAAAAAGAAGATGGAGTATATTTTATGTCTTCAGCTTCTGAAGGAAAAGATAGTAACTATATTTTTGAAGTTTATAAAGATGAAGAAAGTTATCAAAATCATGTTAATTCAAAGCAATTTAAGGATTATCAAGAAGTTGCCAAAGATATAGTTGATGAAACAGATTCATTTAATTTAACACCACAATTTATTGGTACTAATTATCAAGACTTACGAGTTGATAAAAATAATAATTATGTAGTTAATATGGCTAAGATTACATTAGTAGATTATGACTTGGAAAAGTTTGGTAAAATTGTTAAAAAAGAAATGACACAGTCACTTGAAAAAGAAGCTGGTGTGATTGCAATGTTAGCTGGAAATATGTTTGACATTGAAAATGAGTGGCGCTTTTTTGAGGTTTATCAGGATGAGGCTGCTTATGAAGCTCATACTCGAACAGAACATTTCATAAATTATATTACTCAGACTAAAGAAATGATTTATGAAAAGAATTTATTAAGTTTGCATGGGGATGTTATTGTCGATCGTTCTAATATGAATTATGAAGCATAAAAAAATAGTTAAGTACACAAACAAATGTACTTAACTATTTTTTTAGATAATATTATTTTTTAATTCCAGTTGTTGAATGACGCATTCCGTAAGTAAGATAAATAATTACACCAATAATAAACCAAGCTAGTGCGTAAACTTTAGCTTGAATATCTAAACCTAAAAATACTACTAGGGAAGCAAGAAAAGCTAAAATTGGTAAAATTGGATAAAGCGGCATTTTAAATGATGGATCAACTATATCGTTTCCTTCACGCTTTCTAAGTGGAATGATTGCGATAGAAACAAACATGAAGGCAATCAAAGTTCCCGCAGAAACTAATTGAGAAATTGCTGAGAATGGGAACAGAGTACCGATAATAATCGCAGCTACAGTAATGGCTAATACCGCATTATTAGGACGATGATCTTTGTCGATTTTACCAAGCCACTTAGGGAGCATTCCGTCACGACCAAATGAATAAATTAAACGAGACCCTGCCATAGTCATACCAATCAAAGCCGTGAACATTCCAAAGACTGCAATAGTTTGAACAATTACTGCAACTACAGGGTGTCCAGCATAGCGAAGAGCTAAACCAACTGGTTCAGCGTTTCCAGCATATTTTTGATAAGGAACTACTCCAACTAAAACTAAACTTACACTAACAAAAAGAATTACTGCAATGACTAATGAACCAATGATTCCACGTGGCATTGTTTTTTCTGGATCAATTGCTTCTGCAGAGTTTGCTGCAACTGAATCAAAGCCTATATATGATAAGAAAATCATTGCCACTCCTGCATAAATTCCTTGCCAGCCACCAAATGAACCGTTAGCAGTTTCATGATATTTAGGAATAAATGGAACAAAGTTTGAATGTTTGATGGCAGTGGCACCTACAACTACAAAAAGTAAAATTGCAATAACTTTTAAAACTACTAATGCATTTTCTACTCGAGCTACTTTTCCTAATCCATTAGAAACTAAGATAGAAACTAAAGCAATAGAAACAATAGAAATAATGTCAACTATTCCGCCATCAGTTCCAAAAGCATTTGAAAGTGAAGCTGGTAATTTCCATCCCAGTGGAGCAATTAAAGCGCGGAAGTTAGCCGATAAGCCGGAGCCCACAAAGGCTAAAGCAATAAAGTATTCTGCTAGTAGTGCCCAGCCTGCGACCCATCCCCAAAATTCTCCAAATATTACATTGATCCAGGAATAAGCACTTCCAGCAAAAGGCATTGCTGCTGACATTTCAGCATATGCAAATGCTACAAGTCCTGCAGCAATTGCCGCTAAAATAAATGAAATAGCCACTGCAGGTCCGGTATGCATTGCAGCAACTTCCCCTGGAAGAGTAAAGATTGATGCAGAAACTATAGTTCCAACACCTAGTGCTAAAATATCGCGTACCTTTAGTGAACGAACTAAATGGCCATCTTTATTTTCGTATACGCGTGGATCTTCTTTGCGGTTCATTTTTTTCCAAAGATTCACTAAAACGTCCTCCCTTATATTTTTAGAAATAATTTATAATTAAATCTAAGTTAAATGAATTATTAAAATCCATTTAATTTTAACAACAAAATCAAATATGGTCAATCGTCAATCAGTTATATTTTTGTTATACTAATAAACGGTGAAGTTTTATGGATGAACTAACAAAAAATGAAAAGTTAGGTGATCTTTATGCTTATTATGGGAAGTTATTAACCAAAGGTCAGCAGAGTTATTTTGAAGATTACTATTATAATGACTTATCTTTAGGTGAAATAGCAGATAATCATAATGTTTCAAGACAAGCAATCTATGATAATCTTAGAAGGTCAACTAAAAGTCTAAAAAAATATGAATCTACCCTGCATATGCAAGCAGATTATAATAAAATAGAAGATAATCTAGAATTGGTTGATACATTGCTTGATCAAGGAAAGATTACTCAAGCTAAAGAAAAAATTCAAAAATTATTAAATAAAATGAGAGGGGAATAAACCCATGGCTTTTGAAAACTTAAGTGAGCGAATTCAAAAAGCATTAAAAAACTTAACTGGTAAAGGTAAGGTTTCTGAAGAAGATATCAATCGTGCTAGTCGAGAGATTCGATTAGCATTATTAGAAGCTGATGTTAACTTTAAAGTTGTTAAGGATTTTATTAAAAAAATTAAGAAAGAAGCTCTTGGAAAAGAGGTTCAAGAAAGTTTAAATCCTGGTCAGCAAGTTATTAAAATTGTTAATGAAGAATTAACTGAGATGATGGGAGAAAGTGCTGTTGGTCTTAATAAGTCAAAGCACATTCCAACAATTATCATGATGGTTGGGCTTCAAGGTACTGGTAAGACTACAACTGTTGGTAAGTTAGCCTATCATTTACAAAAAACACAAAATGCTCGTCCACTTTTAATCGCTGGTGATATTTATCGTCCTGCAGCTATTGAACAATTAAAACAAATTGGTCAAGAATTAGAAGTTCCTGTTTTTAGTGAAGCTAATGAAAAAGATGTTGCCAAAATTGTTGAAGATGGGTTAGCTGAAGCTGATAAAAATAAGAATGATTATGTAATTATCGATACTGCTGGTCGTCTTGAAATTGATGAACCATTAATGGAAGAACTTGAAAGAGTTAAAAAAGTTGCAGATCCAGATAATATTTTGCTCGTTGTTGATGCAATGACTGGTCAGGCTGCAACTGATGTTGCTAAAGGTTTTGATGAACGCCTTAATGTTACGGGAGTCATTTTAACTAAGCTTGATGGTGATACTCGTGGTGGTGCAGCTCTTTCAATTCGTGCAGTAACTGGCAAGCCAATTATTTATACTGGTCAAGGTGAAAAATTAACTGACTTAGAAGACTTCCATCCAGATCGAATGGCATCTAGAATCCTTGGTATGGGGGATATGTTAACTCTTATTGAGCGTGCTCAACAAGATTATGATGAAAAAGAAGCCCAAAAAGTTGCTGAAAAAATGAAAGCAAATCAGTTTGATTTTAATGATTTTATTGATCAGCTTGAACAGGTACAAAAAATGGGACCATTAGATCAAATTATGAAAATGATTCCAGGAATGGCTAACAATCCACAATTGCAAAATATGTCAATTGATGATAAACAAATTGCTCATACTAAAGCTATTGTATATTCAATGACTGCAGAAGAACGTGAAAATCCTGATATTTTAAATCCTAGCCGTAGAAGAAGAATTGCAGCTGGATCTGGTCGTCCAATTGTTGAAGTTAATCGAATGATTAAACAATTTAAAACAGCACGTGATATGATGCAAAAAGTTACCAAAGGAAACTTTAAAGGATTAGGTAATTTACCAGGAATGGATTCTCCAATGGCCAAAATGGCAATGCGTAAAATGGGAAAAAGCTTTAAGAAAAATAAGAAAAAACGCATGAAGAAGATGAAGAGATACCATTCTTAGAATTTTTTTAATCTGTTAAGTAAAAACACTTTACACCTTTTATGTTTGGTGGTATATTATTAATCGTTAAGTTTTAGGAGGAAATTAATTTATGTCAGTTAAAATTCGTATGCACCGTATGGGTGCCAAGAGAAAGCCTTTCTACAGAATCGTTGTTGCAGACTCACGTATGCCACGTGATGGTCGCTTCATCGAAGAAGTTGGCTACTACAACCCAGTTTCAAACCCAAAGCAATTGAAGCTTGAAGAAGACAAGATTTTTGAATGGCTTCAAAAAGGTGCACAACCTTCAGATACTGTAAGATCACTTCTTTCAAACGCTGGTATCATGAAGAAGTTGCACGATGCAAAATACAATAAGTAATTATTACTTTGAAAAGTTTGGAGCAGTTGCTTCAAACTTTTTTTCTTAGCTAGATTTTGCAAGGAGAGAGAAATGCAATATTATGATGTAGCAAAAGTCTTAACTACTCATGGTTTAAATGGTGAAGTTAAAGTTAGCTTAATAACTGATTTTCCTGAAGAGAGATTTGCTCCAGGTTCTGTATTATCATTAAAAAATGATACAGAACGTACATTAACTGTTAAAAGTGGTCGTCCATTTAAGCAGTTTTGGTTGGTCCAATTTGAAGAAATTACTGACATTGAGCAAGCTGAAAAATTACGTGGTAAAATTTTAGTAGTAAGTGAAGAAAATCAACAAGAATTACCAGAAGGAGTATATTATTATCGGGATATTTTAGATTCAGATGTAATTGATGAAGAAACTGGCAATCGAATTGGTAAAGTTACTGATATTCAAGCACCTGGTGCTAATGATGTTTGGGAAGTAACTGAAGATGATGGCTCAACTTTTCTTATTCCATATATTCCTGACGTAGTTAAAAAAGTAGATGTTGAGAATAAAAAAATCTATGTTGAACTAATGGAGGGATTACGTTAATGAAAGTTAATGTTTTGACGCTTTTTCCAGATATGTTTACTCCGCTTCAAGTCTCAATGTTGGGAAGAGGATTAGAGGATGGAAAATGGGATCTTAATTTAGTTAATTTTCGTGATTTTACGACAGATGTTCACCATCATGTTGATGACTCTCCTTATGGCGGTGGTGCTGGAATGGTTCTTCAAATTATGCCAATAAAAAAGGCGCTCGATTCTTTGCCATCTAAGGGAAAAGTGATTATTACTGCTCCTCAAGGTAAAACCTTTAATGAAAAAATGGCTCAAGATTGGGCAAAAGAAGAAGAGTTAACTTTTATTTGTGGGCATTATGAAGGTTTTGACCAACGTGTATATGATTTAGCTGATGAAACTGTATCTATTGGTGACTACGTTTTAACTGGTGGAGAACTTCCTACAATGAGCATGATTGATGCTACTGTTAGACTCTTACCGGGAATTCTAGGAAATAGCGCTTCTTCAGTTGAAGAAAGTTTTTCTCATGGATTATTAGAATATCCACAATATACACGTCCGGCTGATTTTGAAGGACAAAAGGTTCCAGATGTATTAACTAGTGGAAATCATCAAAAAATTGCTGAATGGCGACATAAGGAAGCTTTAAGAGCCACTTACTTACATCGACCAGATATGTTAGAAAATCGTCAATTAACAAAGGAAGAGAGAAATTGGCTTAAAGAGTTTGAGCAAAATTAAACTTGAACTTATAATGAAAATTTGCTAGAATCGTAGAAGTGGTCAAATGACCAAATTAAAGTTATGGGCACTCCGCTGGGCGCTTAGCGTGATAAGAATGCCGTAGAAGGAGAAAATTATAATGGATCCATTAATTGCAGAATTAACTAAAGAACAATTACGTGATGATATTCCTGCTTTCCGTGCAGGTGACACTGTTCGTGTACACGTACGTGTTGTTGAAGGTAGTCACGAACGTATTCAAATTTTTGAAGGTGTTGTAATTAAGAAGAAGGGTGCTGGCATTGGTGCAACTTACACTGTTCGTAAGATTGCTTCAGGTGTTGGTGTTGAACGTACCTTCCCAGTTAACGACCCACGTGTTGCTAAGCTTGAAGTTGTACGTCATGGTCGTGTACGTCGTGCTAAGCTTTACTACTTACGTGACCGTCACGGTAAGTCAGCTAGAATTGCTGAAGCACGTCGTTAATTTAACGCGAATGCATACAAAGAAAGAACCTGTTCTAAAGAACAAGGTTCTTTTTTTGCATTTAAATACAATATACACTTTATTTTTTGTATAATTAATAAAAAGGGGGTTATTATTATGATTCATGAACATTCAGCAGGAAGTATTATTTATAGAAGAGACGGTGGAGATCTTAAATATCTCCTTGTTCAAAGTGTAGTTCACCATACATGGGGCTTTCCAAAAGGACATTTAGCACCGGGTGAAACTGAACAAGAAGCAGCTAAACGTGAAGTTGCAGAAGAAGTGGGCCTTCATCCTAAGTTTAATTTTGACTTCAAACGAAGTACTACTTATGAAACTGAAGAGCATACTATAAAAACTGTTACATTTTTTATTAGTGAATATATAATCGGTCAAAAGATAGTAGATCAAAAAGAAGAAATATTAAATTCAACTTGGGCAACTCTTCCAGAAGCTAAAGAATATTTAAAAAGACCCGGTTTGTACGATATTTTACAAGAA
The DNA here is from genome assembly GCF_052615405.1 of Lactobacillus sp. PSON. Lineage (NCBI taxonomy): Bacteria > Bacillati > Bacillota > Bacilli > Lactobacillales > Lactobacillaceae > Lactobacillus > Lactobacillus sp. PSON. The sequence continues at coordinate 82,226 of NZ_JBQXFW010000006.1, forward strand.
GCAGAAGCGTATATTCAATTGAAAGAATAGGTGTTTATTTTGCAATATCCTAAGAAATTAGTTGACGAAGTAGTACTACGTTCAAAAGGAATGCGCTTAGAAGGACTGAATGAAGGAGAAGGACCAGTTCATCCTCAGTTAATGATTATAGGAGAAGCACCGGGGAGAGATGAGCTTATTTCCCATAGACCGTTTTCTGGTAGTTCGGGTAAAGAACTAATAAAATTATTATCATCTATTGGATTAACAAGAGATGATGTTTATATTACTTCAGCTGTTAGAAGTCGCCCTTATGAGATTAAGGAAGTTTTCAGCAAACGTGAAAATAAAAATGTAATAAAATATCCAAATCGAAGACCGACTAAAAAAGAAATTTTAGCTCACGCACCATTTTTAGATTATGAAATTGCCAAAGTTGAGCCTAAGTTAATTGTTACTGTAGGAAATGTTGGATTAGAACGACTTTTAGGAGCAAATCATAAAATCTCTCAAGAACATGGTACTGTAATTGAGAATGTGCCAATTTTAGAGCTAAATGATAAAAAAGATGCTTATGTTTGGTCAAAAAAACGTTATACAATTTTTCCGCAATATCATCCGGCAGCTATTTTTTATAATCGAAAATTGACTGAAGATATAGAAAAAGACTGGCAGATAATTAAACCATATTTGGAGAATAATTAATAATGAGTAATGAAACTTTTTTAATTCCAATTAGGCAAAATAATGACTTATCAGATATTGCATTCGCAGAATTAAGACAAGATTTAGATTTGCATCCTTTGAATCAACGAATTTATACTAAATTGGCATACTTACCTGGAAATAGTCGAAAATTTAGTTTAAATTCACAAAAAACAGAGCTCGGTTTACTAACAGGTAAAAAAGTTCTCTTTTTAGGCTCATCAGTTACTTTTGGTTTTGGTGCGCTTGGAGAATCATTTGTTGATTTTCTTTGGAAAAAAGATGGTGTTGAAGCCATTAAAGATGCAGAAAATGGAACAACTTTAGTAGAACAGGATGTTAATTATCCGGGAGATTCCTATGTAGCTAGATTTAAAGAAAATTTAAAATATGAAGCTCCGGATATGTTAGTTATTCAACTATCAACTAATGATGCAAAACGAAATGAAAAATTGGGCAAGATTAGTGATAATGACTGTTTTGATACGAAAACAATAACTGGTGCGTTAGAATATATTATTTCAAATGCTCAAAAGAACTGGAAATGTCCAATTTTGATTTATACTAATCCATATTTTGAGAGCAATTTATACTCACAAATGGTGGAATTAAGTCACAAACTAGTTGAAAAATATAATATTGAAATTTTAGATTTTTATAATAACTCTAATTTTAAAAATCAAGATAAACTTTACATGGCTGATGAAATCCATCCTACTCGAGCAGGTTATAAAGAGAAATGGTTGCCTGAATTTGAAAATAAGTTAAGAGCAATTATAAAATAATAAAAACTGATAGAACTCCTAATATTAGAAATTCTATCAGTTTTTTAACTTATATGACTTCGATAAAGACTAATAACTTTACCGAGGATTTTAACGTTAGTTAATATAATTGGAGACATTGTATCATTTTCAGGTTGCAAACGATAATGATCTTTTTCTTTGTAGAATCGTTTAACTGTTGCTTCATTTTCATCAGTCATTGCTACAACAATATCACCATTTTCGGCAGTATTTTGTTTGCGAACAATAACTTGATCACCATTAAAAATTCCAGCGTTAATCATGCTGCAACCCTTAATAGTAAGCATGTATAAATCGCCTTTAAATCCTTCAAGATCTGGTGGAAGAGGGAAATAATCTTCTGGTTCAGTTTCTTCTACAGCTAAGATTGGTTGGCCTGCAGTAACAACTCCTAGAACAGGGATGTGTTTAGCAGCAATTCCAATTGCTTTACGACCTGCATCTGTTACTTCAATAGCACGAGGTTTAGTGGCATCTTTAATTACAAATCCCTTTCTTTGTAATCTTGAAATATGTCCATGAACAGTTGAAGTGGATGAAAGACCTACAGCAGAACAAATTTCACGAACAGTAGGTGGAAAACCATGCTTTTCAACAGCCTCATAAATATAGCGCAAGACCTCTATTTGCTTTTTATCATTTTTTACCATGTTAATTACTCCGTTTTACGATTAATTTGGTATATACTATATATTGTAGCAAATAAATAATAGTTTCACAAACGGGTGTTCAAGAAGAAATATCTTTTTTTCTAACTCTAAAAAGTGTAAACTTATTTTTGTATGTGAGGTGTAAAAAATGGACAAAGATGAAGAAAAGAAAGTTACAGATCGTATTAATGAACTTTATCACAAGAAGCAAAATGAAGGCTTAACTGAAGAAGAAGAAAAAGAACGTAAAGAACTTCACAAGAAGTTTTTAGCAAACTTTAGAGCCGGATTTAAACAACAACTTGAAAATACTGTTATTGTTGACAAAAATGGTAAAGAAGTAACTTCTGAAAAAGCAAAAGCTGCTCAAAGAAAAAAGGGTCTAAGAAAAGATTGATTTTACCTTTAAAAATTCACTGATTTTAGGTACAATAACCTTATTAGTTAATGGAGGATTTTTAAATTATGAATTTAGCATTAGCAATTGTATTGATTATCGCTGCACTTTTAATCGGTCTTGTTGGCGGATTTTATGGTGCAAGAGCATACATGAAAAAGTATTTCCAAGATAATCCTCCAATCAGTGAAGACATGATTGTTGCTATGATGTCACAAATGGGTCAAAAACCTTCAGCTAAGAAGGTCAACCAAGTTATGAACATGATGAAGCATCAACAAAGATAAAAGTCTTTTCATATCGATTGGACTCTTAAAGGACGAAGGATTACCTTCGTCCTTTTTGTGTAATTTGAGAAGGAGAACATATGAAAAAATATTTTGAAGTACGTGGTGGTGTTGGTGACCTCACTAAAGCTGATGAACATATAAGAGTACAAGATAATTTATATTTGGCTGTAAACTCCAAATGGCAAAAACAAGCTGTAATTCCAGCTGATAGAACTGAGACTGGTACAAATGCTAAAATTGATATTAAACTTGAAAAGTTAATGATTCAGGATTTTGATAATTTTGCTACTGGCAAGAAAGAACTACCAGAGGTTAAAAATTTTGAAAAAGCTGTTAAATTATATAAACTTGCTCTTGATTTTGATAAACGAAATAAAGAAGCAGCTCAGCCTATTCAAGAAGATTTGAATAAATTAGAAAAAATAGCTGGATTTATTGATTTTAATAAAAATGCGCATAATTTCTATTTTAAGTATTCATTGCCATTTAGCTTTGAAGTAGATGCTGATATGAAGAATACTGATGATAATGTTTTGTATTTTTCAGGACCAGGTACACTTTTACCTGATACTACTAGTTATCTAGATTCGGATGCAGATAAGTTATTAGGTATTTTGAAAACACAAACAATCAAATTATTGACTATGGCGGGGATGTCTGGAGAAGAAGCAACGCATGAAGTTGAGCTAGGTTTAAAATATGATGCTCGTCTTGCAAAAGTTGTCAAATCAACAGAAGAATGGTCGGATTATCCTAAAATGTATAATCCGATAGCCATAGAAGATTTTTTGGCAAAATTTAAGTCTTTTGATATGCAAAGATTTTTAAAGCAAGTTTTACCTGAACTTCCAGAAAAAATAATCATTACTGAACCTCGTTATTTAGATCATATTGATGAATTTGTTAACGAAGATAGTTTTGAAGAGATGAAAGGTTGGATGTTAATCAAGCTCATTAATAGTGCAGCTAATCTTTTATCGCAAGACTTTAGAACAGTAGCATTTTCATATCGTCAAGCAATTACCGGTGCTAATGAATTGCCAAATGCCCAAAAGCATGCATATCGTTTAGCAGATGGAGTATTTGATGAAGTTGATGGAATTTATTATGGAAAAACTTACTTTGGTAAAGCAGCCAAAGAAGATGTTACTAATATGATTCATACGATGATTAATGTGTATGAAAATCGTATAAAAAATAATACTTGGCTTTCAGAAAGTACTAAGAAAAAAGCAATTATTAAATTAAATTCTTTAGTTTTAAAAATTGGTTATCCTGAAAAACAAGAAAAAATATATGATCTTCTCCAAGTCTATCTTGATAAAAGTTTATATGAAAATATGTCACTGATTTCTGAAACTGAAATCAAGTATAATTTTGCTAAGTTAACTTCTAAAGTTGACCGTTCAGTTTGGTTGATGCCAGCAAATATGAATAATGCTTGTTATGATCCTCAAAGAAATGATATTACTTTTCCTGCAGGAATTTTACAAGCGCCATTTTATAGTTTGAAGCAAACTCGTGCTGAAAATTATGGTGGTATCGGTGCAACGATTGCTCATGAAATTTCACATGCGTTTGATAATAATGGGGCTCAATTTGATGAAAAAGGCAATATGAACAATTGGTGGAGTAAAGAAGACTTTAACGAGTTTGAAAAACGCACCCAAAAAGCAATTGATATTTATGATGGTTTACAATATGGACCAAGTAAATTGAATGGTAAGCAAATTGTTGCCGAAAATATTGCAGATTTAGGTGGATTAACTTGTGCGATTCAATCATGCAAGATTGAAAAAGGGGATTTAAGTCAATTATTTGAAAACTATGCCAAATCTTGGGCTCAAATTCAGCGTCCTGAAGCAATTAAAACTGAAATTGCAGTAGATGTTCATGCTCCGCAACCAACTCGAGTAAATATTCCAGCCCAGTGTCAAGATGAATTTTATGAAGTTTTCAATGTTAAAGAAACTGATGGAATGTGGCTAGAACCAGATAAGAGAGTCACTATTTGGTAAAAAAATAACGTTAAGCTAGAAAAACTAGTTTAACGTTATTTTTATTTATTTAACATATATTTACGAGTCATTGGTAAGCTTTCACCAGATGGACCTTTAGTTAATAGGTATTGGATAACATCAATGTTTCCAGATTCAAAACTTGCAGCACAAGCTTGTAAGTAAAGGTCCCACATGCGCGTAAAGCGTTCACCCATTTTTTCTTGAATTTGATCACGGGCATTATTGAAATTAGAATCCCAAATTTCAAGTGTTCGTTGATAATGACGACGAAGCATTTCCATATCTGTGATTTGTAAATTGTTTTCTACAATGTCAGTTACAATTTCTGGAAGTCCTGGAATATAGCCACCTGGGAAAATGTATTTATTGATCCAGGCATTAGTTGCACCACCTTGTTGACGAGTAATACCATGGATAAGTGCAATACCATTTGGTTTTAAGTATTTATAGACATCGCTAAAGTATTCACTTAAATTTTCTGGTCCAACATGTTCAAACATTCCAACAGAGGTTACATAATCCCATTGTTCATTACCGAGTTCTCGATAATCTTCAAGCTTAACTGTAGCTACATCTTCTAAGCCTTCATCGTAAATTTTCTTTTGAACTAATTCAAATTGTTCTTCACTTAAAGTTACCCCTGTAACTTTTAGACCGTATTCTTTAGCGGCAGTTAGCATTAATGTTCCCCATCCGCAGCCAATATCTAACAAAGTTTTGCCTTTTTGTGGGTGCAACTTGTTAAGAATATGATGAACTTTAGCAATCTGAGCTTGCTCTAAGTCGTTTTGATTATCATCTTCAAAGTAAGCACAAGAATAAGTTAAAGTTGGGTCAAGCCACATTTTGTAAAAATCATTACCAATATCGTAGTGGCTTTGAACATCTTCTTCACTTTGCTTTTCAGTATGTTTTTGTTTAGGTAAGAACTTTCTGAATTTTGATGATCTCATGAAACTATCAGCACTTTGATAAGCGCCCATGATTATTTTTTGAATAGCTCTTTCATCACCGGTAATTTCAATTTTTTTGTCCATGTAACCTTCACCAAGGGCTAAGGAAGCATTTTTGGTAATATCTGTTACTGGAATTTTTTCGTTAAAAATGATTTCAACATCAGGTTCGCCGTTACCGTAAACTTCACTTTTTCCATCCCAATAAGTTACTTTAACTGGGAATGGAAAGGATTTACTGAGCATCATTTTGTAAAATGGTTTTTCCAACAAGTTAGTTCCCTCCAATATATAAGCTAACACTTAATTTTAACACTCCTAAAATTAACTGGCTGAATAATTTTAAGAAAAAATAAAAATAAGCTAAGTTTTTGACTTAGCTTATTTTGCTACATAATGGAAGTTAGGATTTTGTTCTTTATCAAGCTTATCCCATGCTTCTTGCATTTTTTTATCATATTTTGCTTGATTTTCTTTAGTCATTTTAACTTTGCGGTCAATGTAAATTGGCTCACCAAAACAAACATTAAGTGGCTTTCGTTTTAAAAGTCCCTTAAAAGTAAGAGGACCTTGATAGACTACAGGAACTAAAGGCTTACCAGACATTTTAGCAATTAATAGCGCGCCGCCTTTTAATTCACTGGAGTGGCGAGTTCCAGATGGAAAAATGATTAATGACAATTTTCCCTGTTTTAATCCTTTAACTGGAATTTTTAGAGCAGATGGACCAGGATTTTTGCGGTCAACTGGAAAAGCATGAGCATGTTTTAAAATAAAACGTAAAACTGGATTTTTGAATAATTCAATTTTAGCCATAAACATGAACTCCATAGGACTAGCTGCTAATGCGAATAAAATTGGTTCCCACCATGTGCGGTGTGGAGCAACTAAAATATAATTTCCTTCAGGAATACGATCTTTATGATGAACGTGCAAATGACCATTTAATACCCAAACAATGAATCTAACTATTGGTCGAATAAAACGATAAAACATATTTTCCCTCCAAGTTGTTGTATGCTATTATAGCAGATATTTAGAAAGGATAAAATTTTTCATGGTCGAATTGAAAAATAATGAGCGAATTGATTATTTATATAGCGATGATATGAAAATCATTCAAGATAAGACTGCTTTTAGTGCTACGCTTGATACTTTATTTTTAGCACATTTTGCTAAAAACTTGATTCGTGATCGCTTTAAAGTGGCTGATCTTTGTTCTGGTAACTGCGCTGCAACAATGTATATGGCTTATTTTAATAGAGCAAAATATGATGCAGTAGAAATTCAAGAAGAGGCTTATTCACAAGCTGTGAGGTCAATTGAGCTTAATCATATGGAAAATAGGATTCAAGTTCATAAAAATAATGTAAAGCAGGCTCCAACTTTTTTACGAAAAGATAGTTATGATATGGTAGTAGTTAATCCACCATACTTTAAAGTTCCAAAGGGACATGAAGTAAATCCTGATAAGAAAAAGGCAATTGCAAGACATGAAATTTTGATTAATTTAGAAGAAATTATTGAGGTAGCGAGCGCTCTTTTAAAGATGAAAGGGAAAATGATAATGGTTCATCGTCCAGAGCGTTTAAGTGAAATAACTTACTATTGTATGAAACATGACTTAAGTATAAAAACAATTCAACCATTCGTATCCCATAGAGGGGAAGATAGTAATCTAGTGATTGTTGAAGCTGTAAAACATACTGCTTTTGATGGAACTGTATTAAAAGATGCAATTGAAGTTCATGATAAAGATGGTCATTTTTTACCAAATATTCAAAGAATTATTATAGAAAGTGAAGAAGACCGTAAAAAGCATCAAGAACAAGGGAAATATTATTTTTATGTATTATTATGCAATGATGGCAGTTTTTATGGCGGTTTTACTAATGATTTGGAGCATCGTTTGAAAATGCATAATCTTGGAAAAGGTGCAAAATATACTAAAACTCGCAGACCAGTAAAAATGATTTATCACGAAGAGTTTGATGATAAAAGTTTAGCTTTAAAAAGAGAATATTGGTTTAAGCATCATAATAGAGAATGGAAAGAAAAGTTTTTAAAAGAACATAATGTAGAATATTAAGTTTTTCTTGCAAAAATCACTTAAATTTAGTATCATGTTCAGGTGTGCTAACCGCACTTAAAAAACACATCAAGAGCGATCGGTATATGGTGCCTTTGAAGAAGGTCAATGCCGAAATGAACGCTTGAGAGGATTAAAACCATAGGAGGATTTTATTTATGTCAGTTGTATCTATGAAGCAATTGCTTGAAGCTGGTGTACACTTTGGTCACCAAACCCGTCGTTGGAACCCTAAGATGGCTCCTTACATTTTTACTCAAAGAAATGGTATCTACATCATTGATCTTCAAAAGACTATCAAGATGTTAGATGATGCTTACAACTTCATGAAGGCTGTAGCACAAGACGGTGGCGTATTCTTATTCGTTGGTACTAAGAAGCAAGCTCAAGATTCAATTGCTGAAGAAGCAACCCGTGCAGGTCAATACTACGTTAACCAACGTTGGTTAGGTGGTACTTTGACTAACTGGACTACTATCCAAAGTCGTGTTAAGAGATTAAAGCAATTGAAGGAAATGTCACAAGATGGCACTTTCGATGTACTTCCAAAGAAGGAAGTTGCACTTTTAACTAAGGAAATGGACAAGCTTGAAAGATTCTTAGGTGGTATCGAAGATATGCCTAGAATTCCAGATGTTATGTTCGTAGTAGATCCTAAGAAGGAAAAGATTGCTGTTCACGAAGCTAACATTTTAGGTATTCCAGTTGTTGCAATGGTTGACACTAACACTGATCCAGACCCAATCGACGTAGTTATCCCTTCAAACGATGATGCTATTCGTGCTATTCGTTTGATTGCTGGTGCTATGGCTGATGCCATTATCGAAGGTCAACAAGGTCAAGATGATGGTGAAACTCTTGAAGTTGACTTTAAAGAAAACGCAGACGGTTCAGAAGAAATCGCTAGCGCTGAAGAACACGACGAAGACTAGTTTTTACTATTAGTTCCATTAGGAGGACTCAATAATGGCACAAATTACTGCAAAACAAGTTAAAGATTTACGTGAACGTACTGGTGCAGGTGTTATGGATGCCAAGAAAGCATTAGTAGAAGTTGACGGTGACATGGACAAGGCAGTTCAATACCTTCGTGATAAAGGTATGGCTAAGGCTGCTAAGAAGGCTGACCGCGTTGCAGCTGAAGGCTTAACTGGTGTTTACGTTGATGGTAATGCAGCAGCTATTACTGAAGTTAACTCAGAAACTGACTTCGTTTCTCAAAACGACAAGTTTGTTAACTTGGTAAATGAAGCTACTAAGACCATTGCTGAAGGTAAGCCTGCTGACATGGAAGCAGCTCAAGAATTAAAGATGGCTGATGGTACTACTTTAGCTCAAACTTTTGTTAACGCTACTGCAACCATTGGTGAAAAGATTGATTTACGTCGTTTCGCTTTAGAAGAAAAGACTGATGATCAAGAATTTGGTGCTTACCAACACAATGGTGGCCAAATTGGTGTTATTACTGTTTTAGAAGGTGCTGATGCAGCAACTGCTAAGCACTTAGCAATGCACATCGCAGCTATGAGTCCTAAGGTTATTTCACCTGACGAATTGAGCGATGATTTTATTGCTGATCAATTGGCTCAAATGAACCACAAGATTGACCAAGACAATGAAAGTCGTGCATTGGTAAACAAGAAGCCATTACCACACCTTGTTTACGGTTCAGAAAAGCAATTAACTGATGATATTTTAGCTAAGGCTAAGGAAGACATCAAGGCTGAACTTAAAGAAGAAGGTAAGCCAGAAAAGATCTGGGACAAGATTATTCCTGGTAAGATGCAACGCTTCATTGATGATAATACTCAAGTTGATAAGCAATTTGCAGTTTTATCACAAAACTACATTATGGACGACAGCAAGACTGTTGGTGAATTCTTGAAGGAAAACGGTGCTAAGTTAGTTGCTTTCCAACGTTACGAAGTTGGTGAAGGTATCGAAAAGAAGCAAGAAGACTTTGCTGCTGAAGTACGTGAACAAATGAAGTAATTTCATTGTTTTAATTTAAAAAAAGAGGAGGAAAGCATTTCTTCCTCTTTTTTTATAGATTTTTTATCTTCTATCGTTCTAAATAGGGCATTGAAGTTGTTTCTATGGTAAAATGATTAAAGCTATAAGGAGGTTCATTATGAGTCAAGTTAAATATAAACGTATTATTTTAAAAATCTCAGGTGAAGCATTGGCCGGAGATAAAGGTACAGGAATTGATCCTACGGTTATTGGTCATTTAGCAAAAGAAATTAAATCAGTTCATGATTTAGGTGTTGAAATTGGTATCGTTTGCGGTGGCGGTAATATGTGGCGTGGTGAAACTGGCGCTAAGCTTGGAATGGAACGAGCACAAGCAGACTATATGGGTATGCTTGCTACTATTATGAATGGTTTGGCACTTCAAGATGGATTAGAACATGAAGGAGTTCCAACTCGTGTTCAAACATCAATTGAAATGCGTCAAGTTGCTGAACCTTATATTAGAAGAAAAGCAATTCGTCATTTAGAAAAGGGTCGTGTAGTAATTTTTGGTGGTGGTACTGGAAATCCTTACTTCTCAACAGACACTACTGCTGCTCTTCGCGCTGCTGAAATCAATGCAGATGTAATTTTAATGGCGAAAAATGGTGTTGACGGTGTTTACTCAGCAGATCCTAAACTTGATCCAAATGCAACTAAGTATGATGAATTAACCCAACTTGATGTTATTGCTAAGAACTTAAAAGTTATGGATAGAACTGCAAGTTCATTATCAATGGATACTGATATTCCTTTAATTGTATTTAACGTTAATACAGAAGGTAATATCAAGAAAGTTGTAATGGGTGAAAATATCGGTACTGTTATTGAAGGTGGTAAAAATGAATAACGAAACAATTACAAAAGCAAAAGAAAATATGGAGAAGTCAATTAAAGTTTATCAAAAGAACTTGGCTTCTATTCGTGCAGGTGTAGCTAACGCATCTCTTCTTGAAGGAATTAAAGTAGATTATTACGGTGCACCAACTCCTCTTACTCAAATGTCTAGTGTAACTATTCCAGAACCACGTGTTTTATTAGTTACTCCATATGATCAAAATAGTTTGGATGATATTGAACATGCAATTTTAGCATCTAATATTGGTCTTACTCCAGCAAATGATGGTAAGGTAATTCGTTTAGTAATTCCTCAACTTACTGGTGAGAGACGTGAAGAAATTGCCAAGGAAGTTGGAAAGATTGCTGAAGAAGCTAAGATTGCTGTTCGTAATGTTCGTCGTGATGCTATGAATAGCTTGAAAAAGCAACAAAAAGATGATGAAATTACTGAGGATGAACAACGTAATTTAGAAAAGCAAGTTCAAAAAGTAACTGACGATGCTACTAAGGAAATTGATAAACTTGCGGATGAAAAGCGTAAAGAAATTACTCAAGGTTAAAAATGAGTAAAAAAAAGAATGAATTAAATCATCTTGCCATTATTATGGATGGTAATGGTCGTTGGGCTAAGAAAAAGCATAAACCACGTTTTGTGGGACACCGTGAAGGAATGGATAATGTTGAACGAATTACTTTAGCTGCTAACAAGCTAGGAATTAAGGTTTTAACATTGTACGCATTTTCAACAGAAAATTGGGCACGTCCTAAAGAAGAAGTTGCTTATTTGATGAATCTTCCGGTACGTTTTTTCGATAAGTTTATGCCCACTTTGATGAAGAATAATGTCAAAGTAAATATTATGGGCTATTTAGATGAATTACCTAAGAAAACTTATGATGTTGTTCAACGTGCTATGGCTGAAACAGCTAATAATACTGGAATAATTTTAAATTTTGCTTTCAATTATGGAGCACGTAAAGAAATAACAAGTGCAATGAAAGAATTAGGCAAGTTAATTGAAAGCGGAGATTTAAATAGTTCAGAAATTACTGAATCTATGATTTCTGAGCATTTAATGACAGGAGATTTTGGTGAATACCAAGATCCTGATTTATTGATTAGAACTTCCGGTGAACAAAGAATTTCTAATTTTCTTTTATGGCAATTAGCTTATTCTGAATTAGCTTTTAGTGATAAAAACTGGCCAGACTTTACCGCAAGTGATTTAAAAGAATTTGTAGAAGAATTTCAAAATCGTAATCGTCGATTTGGAAAAGTGGATGAATCAGATAGTTAGATAAGAGTATTTATGAAACAACGTGTAATTACAGCAGTTATTGCTTTATGTTTATTTATTCCAATTGTTCTTTTAGGTGGACTTTGGATGGATTGGCTGACAGTATTATTTGCTGCAGTCGGAATTAGCGAAATCTTTTTAATGAAAAAGCAGATTTTAGTTTCTGTTGATTTCGTATTAGCATTGCTTGCTACTTTAACCATGACCGTTCCAGATGCATTTTTCAAAACAATGCCATGGGGCTGGAATAAGATGGGAATTTTTTATGCATTAGTAATGTTGCTATTAACTTGGACAGTATTGTCTAAGAATAAAACAACATTTGATGATGCAGGTGTTTATACTTTAGCTGCACTTTATATCGGAACTGGTTTTCACTATATGGCAGCTATTAGAAGTGACCACAATGGTTTAGCATTACTTTGCTATGTATTTGTTGTTGTATGGTCAACTGATATTGGTGCTTACATGATTGGTCGTAAGATTGGTAAGCATAAACTGTGGCCAGTAATTAGTCCTAACAAGACTTGGGAAGGTTCAATTGGTGCAGTAATTTGTGCACTTATTTGTTCAGCTATTTATGTTGCGTTTGTAAATGTGGGTTATCCACAAATTCAAATGATTGTTATGGCTTTCTTCTTGTCAATTGTTGGACAAATGGGTGATCTTGTAGAATCAGCATATAAGCGATTTTATGGAGTTAAAGATTCCGGTAAAATTTTGCCAGGACATGGTGGTATTTTAGATCGTTTTGATAGTATGCTTTTCGTTTTACCTGTTGTTGCAGCAATGTTAGGTATTGTTCATTAGGAGATATCTATTGAAAGGTATACTGATCTTTTTAGTTGTTTTTGGGTTGCTCGTATTCGTTCATGAATTCGGGCATTTTATCGTAGCAAAAAAGTCAGGTATTCTTGTTAGAGAATTTTCTATTGGGATGGGTCCAAAACTTTTTCAAATTAGAAGAAATCCAACTACTTACACTATTAGATGGCTTCCTTTAGGAGGGTATGTAAGATTAGCTGGAAGTGATGATGAAAGTAAGTTAGACCCAGGGATGACTGTTATTGTTCAGTTAAATGACAAAAATGAAGTGGTTAGAATTGATGCTTCTGAGTCTGATTTACCAATAGAAGGGATTCCAATTCAAGTAACTAAAGCTGATTTAGTTGATGCGTTAATAATTAGTGGATATGAAAATGGGGATGAAAATAAACCTGTTACTTATCATGTAAACCATGATGCAACTATTATTGATAAAAATAAAACTGAGTTAGTTATTGCACCTCGCGATACACAATTTCAACAAGCTAATGTTTGGCAAAAATTAGCAACTAATTTTGCTGGACCGTTTATGAATATTGTTTTAGGATTTGTGGTATTTTTAATTTGGACATTTACAATTCCTGGTCCAGCTACCACTACGATTGCAAAGGTTGCTAATAATTCACCAGCCCAATCAGCAAAAATTCAAAAAAATGATAAAATAGTTGCTATTAATGGCAAAAAAGTGAATAGTTTTGAGAATATTTCTGAACAAATTGATCAAAGTAAAGGTAAAAAATTAAATATTCAGCTTGAACGTAATGGTAAAATTAAAAATGTTACTTTAAAACCTCAAGAAAAAACTATTCAAAAACAAAAAATATATCAAATAGGTATTGTTGCTCAAAGCGATAATAGTTTACTAGCTAAATTAAGTAGAGGATGGCATACAGCAGTATCTACTACTGGAATGATATTTAATGCAGTAGGTAACTTGTTTAGTCACTTTAGTTTAAATAAATTATCAGGTCCAGTTGGGATTTATTCTCAAACTTCTCAAGTTTCAAATATGGGATTTAGTTATATTTTGGCATTTTTAGCTATGATTTCTATTAATTTAGGAATTGTTAACTTAATCCCGATTCCGGGTTTAGATGGTGGTAAACTATTATTGAACTTAATTCAATTAGTGCGTGGAAAGCCAATTTCTGAAGACCATGAAGCAATTGTGGAATTAGTTGGTTTTGCATTGTTGCTTATATTGATTATTGCAGTTACTGGTAACGATATTTATCGCTACTTTATTAAATAATTTAGGAGATAAAAATGCGTCAATCAAAGTTTTTTATGCCGACTTTAAAAGAAGCACCTGCTGATGCAGTGGCTGAAAGTCATAAATTAATGATTAGAGGAGGCTACATTCGCCAAGTTACTGCTGGTGTATATGCATATTTGCCATTAGGATATCGTGTTTTGCGTAAAGCTGAAGCAATCATTGAACAAGAAATGGATAATATTAATGTCCCTGAAATGATTATGCCTCATCTTTTGCCTGCTACTTTATGGCAAGAATCTGGTCGTTATGAAAAGTACGGTGCAGAAATGTTTAAGCTTCAAGATCGTCATGGTCGTGAAAGTTTACTTGGACCTACACATGAAGAAACTTTTACTGAAATTATTGCTAAGAATTTGAAGAGTTATAAGCAAATGCCATTAGCTCTTTACCAAATTCAAACAAAGTTCCGTGATGAAAATCGTCCTCGTTTTGGTCTTCTTCGTGGACGTGAATTTGTAATGCTTGATGGTTATAGTTTTGCGGCTACTCGTGAACAATTAGATGAACAATTTGAAGATCAAAAAGGTGCTTATAAGCGTATTTTTGCTCGTGCTGGTGTAACTGTTCACCCAGTAATTGCTGATTCAGGTACAATGGGTGGTAAAAATTCAACAGAATTTCAAGCTCCTGCTGCAATTGGTGAAGACACTATTGCAACTAATGAAAAAGGTACTTATGCTGCTAACTTGGAAATGGCAAAAAGTATTGATACTTTTAAGCAAGAAGCAGAAGAGCTCAAAGATATGGAAAAGGTAGCAACTCCAGATTGCGATTCAATTGAAAAATTAGCTAAGTTCTTAAATGTTCCTGCTACTAGAATTGTTAAAAGCATTTTGTTTATTGCAGATGATCAAAAGGTATTAGTATTAATTCGTGGTGATAAACAAATTAATGAAGTAAAGCTTGGACATATTTTGGATGCAAATGAAGTTCATGAAGCAAATGCTGATGAATTAGAATCAATTACTGGTTCTAGAAAAGGTGGCGTTGGTCCTGTTAATGCTGATTGGGCTGATAAAATTATTGCTGATGAAACAGTTAAGGATCTTTACAATGTAGTAGTTGGAGCTAATGAAACTGATTTCCAATTCCAAAATGCTAATTTAGATCGTGATTTTAAAGTAGATGAATTTGCAGACATTAGAACCGCTAATGAAGGTGAACCTGATCCAGTAGATCATTTGCCACTTAAATTTACTACTTCAATTGAAGTGGGTCACATTTTTAAGCTTGGTACTTACTACACTGATACTATGGGAGCTGACTTCTTAGATCAAAATGGAAAAGCAAAACCAGTTATCATGGGTTCATATGGTATTGGTGTAACTCGTATGTTATCAGCAGCTGTTGAACAGCACTTGACTGAACGCGGAGTTGCATGGCCTAAGGAAATTGCTCCATTTGAAGTTCATCTTATTCAAATGAAGATGAAAGATGAAGTTCAAACGGAATTAGCTGAAAAACTTGAAAAAGAATTATCAGCTAAATATGACGTTCTATACGATGATCGTAATGAACGTCCGGGCGTTAAATTTAATGATGCGGACTTAGTAGGTGCCCCAGTAAGAATTACTGTAGGTCGCGGTGCTAAAGATGGTATGGTTGAAGTTAAGCGTCCGCTTGATGAAAAAGCAACTGAGATTTCAGTTGATGAATTAAATGAATTTGTAAATAAAGAGTTAGGATAGGTTTTTCGTGACAAATAAAAACGAGTTATTCTTAAAACTTTTAAAGCAAATTAATTTTCCTGATCAATTTGAGGATAATGAATTACTTCAAAAAGGGGAAATTGAGAACGTGGATGTGTACGCTAAAAAACATAAGTGGGATATCCACGTTTTTTTTGCTACACCGTTAAAATATGATACGTATGTTGCTTTAAATAAAGCAATAAAAGAAACTTTTACAGGTTTTGTTGATACTGAATTAATTATTCGTACAGGTAATGGCTCAGATGAGTATCTTTTAGATTATTGGCATTATGCGGTTCAAAATTCTAATGTATTACAGCTTGTAGCCCGCGAATTTTTAGCTGATAAAAAGCCCAAAAAAGTTGATGGTCGTTGGATTATTCCAGTTGATAATTCAATAATTGATAACATGATTGAGCAAAAAGCTTTAGATGATTTAGCAGAGGAAATGCGTAAGTATGGATTCTTTAATCTGAAGTTTATTACTGAATTTGATCAAACTAGTTCACAAAACAATTTGGAAAGCTTGCAACAATTACAAGAAGAGCATGAAAAAAATATGCAGCAAGCTTATGCAACTGCTCCTGAAAAAACTAAGCCACAACCAGCTAAGAAATATCCTACTAAGAAGACTAGTTATGGTAATCGCAAACTTGATGAAAGCATCCCTGTTACTCAAATTAAAAATGTTGAAGATGGAAGTCGCAATGTTGTAATTGAGGGAAATGTTTTTAATATTGAAAGTCGTGAATTAAAGTCTGGTGCGGTTATTTTTACTGGTGAAATTACTGACTATAGTGATTCAATTGCGTTTAAGAAATTTGTTTCAAATAAAGAGCAAATTGAAAAAATGTCTGAAATTAAGCCAGGAACTTGGGCAAAAATGCAGGGCTCTGCTGCTGATGACCAATGGGAACATGATGTAGTCTTTACTATTAATGCATTCGAGACTGTAGAGCATAAAGGACGACAAGAAAAGTATGAAGGTGATCAAAAGCGAGTTGAACTTCACTTACATACCAACATGAGTCAACTTGATGCCACTAATACTGCTTCTGATTTTATTAATGCTGCTAAAAAGTTTGGTCAAAAAGCAATTGCAATTACAGATCATGGTGATGTACAAGCCTTTCCTGAAGCATATAGTGCTGGAAAAAAGAATGATATAAAGATTTTATATGGTTTGGAAGCTAATATGATTGATGATCATGCATTATTAGTTTTAAATCCAGCAGAAATGAAGTATGAAGATCAAGAATTTGTTATTTTTGACGTTGA
This sequence comes from Lactobacillus sp. PSON, assembly GCF_052615405.1. NCBI lineage: Bacteria > Bacillati > Bacillota > Bacilli > Lactobacillales > Lactobacillaceae > Lactobacillus > Lactobacillus sp. PSON. The sequence continues at coordinate 99,336 of NZ_JBQXFW010000006.1, forward strand.
AACTACAGGATTGTCTTCAGTTTATGATACTATCATTGAAATTGGAGCTGTAAAAATGAAGAATGGAGAAGTAATTGATAGATTTGATGAATTTATCAATCCTCACCATCCTTTAAGTGAGCAGACGATTAATTTAACTTCAATTACTGATGAAATGGTTAGCGAAGCTGATGATGAAGAAGAGGTAATTAAGCGTTTCAAAGAATTTTATGGCAACGATCCACTTTGTGGACATAATGTTCAATTTGATGTGGGTTTCATTAATGCTGCTTTGAAAAGAGCCAAGATGGATGAAATTACTCAGCCAGTAGTAGATACACTTGAAGTTTCAAGACTTTTACATCCTGAGCAAACACGTCATACTCTAGATTCTCTTGCCAAAAAATATAATGTTGTTTTGGAGCACCATCACAGAGCAAACCAAGATGCAGAAGCAACTGGATATTTAATGTTTAAGTTGTTAGATGCATTTTATGACCGCTTCCATGAAGATGATTTAGGTAAAATGAACGATTATGCTGAACAAGGACAAGTTTATAAACGTGCTCGTCCATCACATATGACTGTTTTGGCTAAAAATCAAGCTGGATTAAAAAATATGTATGAATTGGTATCAATTGCCAGCACTACAGATTTTTATCGTATTCCAAGAACGCCTAAATCAGATTTGCGTCGCTTGCATAAAGGGCTTTTATATGGTTCTGGTTGTGCTCAGGGTGATGTTTTTGTAGCCATGATGCAAAAAGGATATGATGAAGCACGTAAGAAGGCAAAGTTTTATGATTTCCTTGAAATTCAACCTCCAGCAGCCTATAAACAAATGATTAAAGACCAACTTATAAAAGATGAGGCTGAACTTGAAGAAATTTTGACTAATATTTATAAATTAGGTAAAGAGTTAAAAAAGCCTGTTGTAGCTACTAGTGATGCTCATTATGTTGATCCTCATGATTCAATTTATAGAACTATTTTGCTATCGGCTCAGCGTAGTAATCCTAATCGTAATAAACCTCAGCCAGATTTACATTTTTATACTACTCAAGAAATGCTTGATGCATTTAAGTTCTTAGGAGAAGAAGCTGCTAAAGAAATTGTAATTACTAATACTAATAAAATTGCTGATTCTTTAGAAAAAATTGCTCCAATTAAAGATGGTTTATATCCGCCACATATTGAAAATGCCGATCAAGAAATGAAAGATTTAACTTTCAATAAAGCATATGAATTATATGGCAAGCCTCTTCCTAAAATTGTTCAAGATAGAATTGATATGGAATTAAATTCTATTATTTCTAATGGATATGCAGTTATTTACTTGATCTCACAGCGTTTAGTAGCTAAGTCAAATAAAGATGGGTATTTGGTAGGTTCTCGTGGTTCTGTTGGATCTAGTTTAGTAGCAACTATGTCAGGTATAACTGAAGTAAATCCTTTAGCACCACATTATAGATGTCCAAAATGTAAATATTCACAATTTTTTGAAAATGGTGAATATGGATCAGGATATGACTTACCAGATAAAGAATGTCCAAAATGTGGAACTAATTTAGTAAAGGATGGTCAAGATATTCCATTTGCAACTTTTTTAGGTTTTCACGGAGATAAAGTTCCTGATATTGATTTGAACTTCTCAGGAGACTATCAACCAGTTGCTCATAACTTTATTCGAGTAATGTTTGGTCCAGATAATTCTTATCGTGCTGGAACGATTGCGACAGTTGCTGATAAGACGGCTTATGGTTATGCTAAACATTATGATGAAGAGCATGAATTAAAATTACGTAATGCTGAATTAGATCGGTTGGCTGCGGGAGTTTCAGGTGTAAAAAGGACTACTGGTCAACACCCGGCAGGAATTGTTGTAGTTCCTGATGATATGGATATTTATGACTTTACCCCTGTTCAATATCCTGCAGATGATTTAGATGCGGCATGGCTGACAACACACTTTGATTTCCATTCAATTCATGATAATATTCTAAAATTTGATATTTTAGGACATGATGACCCTACGATGATTAGAATGTTGCAAGATCTTTCTGGAATTGACCCACTAACTATTCCACCAAATGATCCAGGCGTTATGTCTTTATTTTCAAGTCCAGATATTTTAGGCGTGACTCCAGAACAAATTCAATCAAAAACTGGAACTTTAGGTGTTCCGGAATTTGGAACTAAGTTTGTAAGAGGGATGCTTGAAGAAACTAAACCAACTACATTTTCTGAATTATTACAGATTTCTGGTTTATCCCATGGTACAGATGTATGGTTGGGTAATGCGGAAGAGTTAATTAACAAGGGTACTTGTAGCTTGAAAGATGTTATTGGTTGTCGTGATAACATTATGATGGACTTGATTCACTGGGGAGTTAAACCAGAAGTAGCATTTTCAACTATGGAAAGTGTTCGTCATGGTCGAGGAATTAATGATGATGATATGGCTGTTTTAAGTAAAAATAAGAATATTCCTAAATGGTATATCGAATCATGCTTAAAGATTAAGTACATGTTCCCTAAAGCACACGCTACAGCTTATATTTTGATGGCACTTAGAATTGCTTGGTTTAAGGTTTATTATCCTGAAATTTACTATACTGCTTATTTCTCTGTGCGCGCAGATTTATTTGATTTAGTTGCTATGAGTCATGGGAAAAATACCGTTAAAGCAGCAATGAAAGCTATTCAAAATAGAGGTAATGATGCATCTGCTAAAGAAAAGAGTTTACTTACTGTTTTGGAAATAGCTAATGAATGTATTGAACGTGGCATTAAAATAAAAATGGTTGATGTTAATGAATCAGAAGCTTTGAATTTTAAGATTCTAGATAAGCACACCATTTTAGCTCCTTTCAATGCTGTTCCAGGTTTAGGAGATAATGCAGCTAAGCAAATAGTAGCAGCAAGATCAGAACAAAAGTTTTTATCAAAAGAAGATTTAGCAGTTCGTGGTAAAGTATCACAAACAATTATGGATTATTTTGAAGAAAATGGTGTTTTGGAAGGAATGCCAGATCAAAATCAATTATCTTTATTTTAAATAATGCTTGCTTTTTTTGAAAAAATAGGATAAACATGATATACTTATTCGTGAAGTTCGAATAGGTAAATTCGAGTGAGCAGTATTGCTCACTCTTTTTATTACGGAGGAAAACAATCTTTGTCTAAAGTTACAGATCTTGTTCGTTTAGAAATAGAACCAATTATTGCAAGCCGCAATGATGAGTTTGTTGATATCGAATATGTAAAAGAAAAAGGTCAGAATTATTTAAGAATTTATGTTGATAAGGAGCCAAATGGAATCGACATTGATGAAATTGCCGATTTAAGTGAATTAGTTTCTGAAAAGCTAGATACTCTTGATCCTGATCCGTTACCAGATCCATACGTTTTAGAACTTTCATCTCCTGGTGCTGAGCGACCAATTAAGACAGTTAAGGATTGGGAAAAGGCTCAAAATGATTATGTTCATGTTGGTCTTTACCAAAAAATCGAAGGCAAAAAAATGTATGAAGGAACTCTTAAATCATATAATGATGATGAAGTAGTTCTTGAAGTTAAGATTAAAACTCGGAAAAAGACAATTACTATTCCTCGTAAGCTGATTGCAAATATTCGCTTTGCAATCGAATTTTAGAAAGGCGAATCAAACTATGTCTAAAGAAATGCTGGAAGCGTTTTCTACCTTAGAAAAAACTAAGGGAATTGATCAAGAAACTATCGTTGATGCAATCAAAGCTGCTTTAGTAGCTGCTTATAAAAAGAATTATAATCAGGCTCAAAATGTTGAAGTTGACTTTGATCCACGTACTGGTAATTTCAAGGTGATGGCAGTCAAGACTGTTGTTGATGAAGTTCAAGATGATCGCCTTGAAGTTAGCTTAAAGGAAGCTTTGGCAATTAATGGTGCTTATGAAGTAGGAGATGAAATCCGCTTTGAAGTAACACCAAAGAATTTTGGTCGTATTGCAGCCCAAACTGCTAAGCAAGTTATTATGCAGCGTTTGCGTGAAGCTGAAAGAAGTCATATTATTGATGAATATTCTCAATATGAAGATGAGTTAATCACTGGTACAGTTGAACGTCGCGATAATCGTTTTGTATATGTTAAAATTGGTAATGTTGAAGCTGTTATGCCTCAACATGATCAAATGCCAAATGAGGTTTACAATCCACAAGATAAAATTCGTGTGCTTGTAACCCATGTAGGTTCAGATTCAAAGGGCGCTCAAATTACTGTATCAAGAACTGCTCCTGATATGGTTAAGCGTTTATTTGAACAAGAAGTTCCAGAAATTTATGATGGAACTGTTGAAATTGTGTCAATTGCGCGTGAAGCGGGCGATAGAACTAAGATTGCTGTTAAGAGTAGTGATCCTAATATCGATGCAGTTGGAACTTGTGTTGGTCAACGTGGTGCTCGTGTACAAAACGTAGTAAACGAGCTAGGTGGAGAAAATATTGATATTGTTCAATATGAAGATGATCCATCAGATTATATTGCCAATGCTTTGAACCCTGCAGAAGTAATTGCAGTTCAATTTAGTGGTGATGAAGATGATAAAAGCGCATTAGTTATTGTTCCAGATTATCAATTGTCATTAGCAATTGGTAAGAAGGGACAAAATGTGCGCTTAGCAGCTCGTCTTACTGGTTATAAAATTGATATTCGACCAGAATCAGAAGTTGAATTTGTAGATGAAGCAACTAAAAATTCAGAAAATACTGAAACTAATTCAGATTCCAAAGATTCAACTGCAGACGATGCCGAATCGAATTCATCAGAAGAATTGGCACAAGATAATGTAGAAATGAAAAATAATAAAGAATAAGGATTGGTGATCTTTTTGAAAAAAAGAAAAATTCCAATGCGCAAAGACCTGCTTACAAATACAATGCAACCTAAAAAGGAATTAGTTCGGGTTGTCATTGATAAAGAAAAGAATATTTCTGTTGATCCAACAGGGAAAAAGCCGGGTCGTGGTGCATATGTATCCCTTGATCCTGCCAAGATTGAAGCAGCTAAGGAAAAGCGTGCTTTAGAAAAAAGTTTAGGAACAGCAGTTCCTGAAAGTTTTTATGAAGAACTCTATTCTTATGTTGATCATCAAAAGGCTAGAAAAGAATTATTTGGTGATAAATAAGATTGCAGAATAAACAAAAAGCAATAAATTTACTTGGTTTAGCTGAACGTGCTCGCAAACTTATTACAGGAACTGAGACCGTTATTGGCTCAATCAAAAAAAGTAAAGTTGTAGCAGTAATTTTAGCTAATGATGTTCAAAAAAATACAGCTGAAAAAGTTATTCGAGCAGCAAATGCTAAAAATATTCCTATAGTTAGGGCTTTTAGTTATGAAGAACTTTCTGATGCTATAGGTAAAAAACGTAAAGTAATAGCTTTAACTGATGCTGGTTTTTATAAAGCATTAGCTAAAAAGATTAATGAAGGAGTGTGATTAGATGACTAAAAAACGAATTTATGAAGTCGCAAAAGAATTAGGCATCGATAATAAAGTTGTGGTTGATAAAGCGAAGGACCTCGGCTTTGATGTAAAGAATCATATGTCATCAATAGAGGATTCCCAAGCGAATCAATTAAAAGGCAGTTTTCAGAACTCCGCTCCCGCTAAGAAGCAAGAGAAGTCTTCTAATAAGAACAGCAAAATAAAAGTTTCAGTTTCTTCGATTCGTAAAAATGAAAAGAAGACTGAAAATAATAATAATTCTAATCATCAAAATAATAGAAGACGTAATAATCGCCGCAGTCAAAATCACGATAATGGTCAAACAAATAACCATAAAAATCGCAATTCTAAACCGGCAGCTCGCGATTTACTTAAGCAGTTTAAACAGAAGCAACGTGCTGAAGAAAGTTCATTAAATGAACAAGCACAGAAAATGAAAAAAGAATATCACGAACAATTGAAAAATCCAAATAAAGACACTCAACCCAAGAAAAATAATAAGACGAATGCAGCTAAGGTAACTCCTAAGGCTGAGAAGACAAAAAAGGTTATTGGACCTAAGATTTTAAAGCCATCACCTGCTAGACTTAAGCAAAATCAAGGTGATAATAAACCAGCTTCAAATAGAAATAACAATTCTAATAGAGGTTCAAATAGAAATTCTAGAAATAATACTCGTCCTAACACCAGTATTCCTAAAGTTGAATTAACCACTGAAGCTCCTAAAGATAATAAGCGCGGCAATGGTCATGGTAGAAATACTGGTAAGCCAGGACGCAAGGGTAAGAATCAATTCTTTAATAACCATAGTGATCATTCAGATCGCCAAGAACGTCGCAGACGTAAGAATAAGAAGCGTCAACATGAACAAGCTCCAAAGAAGCAACCTACTCAAAGAAAAGAACGCCCATTACCAGAAACATTAATGTATGATGAAGGTATGAATGCTCAAGACTTAGGTAAGTTACTTCACCGTGAACCAGCTGAAATTGTTAAAAAGCTCTTCATGCTTGGTATTATGACTAATCAAAATCAATCTCTTGATAAGGATACTATTGAACTTCTAGCAGCTGAATATGGTATTAATGCTGAAGAAAAAGTTCATGAAGATATTTCAGATATTGATAAGCTTTACAATGATAGAATGGAAGCGTCAAAAGCATCTACAAATCAAGTTAAGCGTCCACCAGTAGTTACAATCATGGGACACGTTGACCATGGTAAGACTACTTTGCTTGATCGTTTGCGTCATACCCATGTGTCAGCTCATGAAGCTGGAGGTATTACTCAAAAGATTGGTGCTTATCAAGTTCGTCTTGACGACCGTTTGATTACATTCCTTGATACGCCAGGACACGCTGCCTTTTCTAACATGCGTGCGCGTGGGGCAGAAATTACTGATATTGTTGTTTTGGTTGTTGCAGCTGATGATGGTGTTATGCCACAGACTGTAGAAGCAATTGACCATGCTAAAAGTGCTGGTGTTCCAATTATTGTTGCAATTAACAAGATGGATAAGCCAGGTGCAAATCCACAACACGTAACTGAAGAATTAATGAAATATAACTTAATTCCAGAAGATTACGGTGGTGACACTATCTTCGTTAATATTTCAGCCAAAACTGGTAAAAATGTTGATGACTTACTTCAAATGATTTTACTTCAATCAGATGTGATGGAACTTAAGGCAAATCCTACTGAAATGGCTATTGGTACTGTAATTGAAGCTCGTTTATCTCGTGGACGTGGACCTGTTGCCGACGTATTGATTCAACAAGGTACTTTGAATGTTGGTGATCCAATTGTAGTTGGTGACACTTTTGGTCGTGTACGTACTATGACTAATGATCGTGGTCGTCAAGTTAAGAAAGCAACTCCATCAGAACCTGTTGAAATTACTGGATTAAATGATGTTCCTGAATCTGCTGACAAATTAGTAGAATTTAAGGATGAAAAGACTGCAAGAAGTGTTGGTGAAGCTAGAGCACAACAAGCTTTGCAAAAGTCTCGTGAAAACGTTCAACATATTACTTTGGATAACCTCTTCGATACTATGAAGAAGGAAAACATGAAGGAAGTTGAAATCGTTCTTAAGGCTGATGTTCAAGGTTCAGTTGAAGCTTTGCAACAATCACTTGAAAAGATTGATGTTGAAGGCGTACGTGTAAATATTATTCACTCAGGTGTAGGTGCAATTAATGAAAGTGATGTTACTTTAGCTGGTGCATCTAATGGTTTCATTATTGGATTTAACGTAAGACCAACTGCTACTGCTAAGTCTCAAGCTGATAGTGAAGGTGTAGATATTCGTCTTTACAGTATTATTTACAAGGCTATTGATGACGTAACAGCAGCTATGAAGGGTATGCTCGAACCAACTTACGAAGAAAAAGTTACAGGTAACTTAACTGTTCGTGAAACTTGGAAAGTTTCTAAGGTTGGTACCATTGCAGGTGCATTCGTTGATTCAGGTTATGTAACTCGTGATTCTGGTATCCGTGTAATTCGTGATGGTGTAGTAGTTTATGATGGTAAAGTTGCATCTCTTAAGAGATTCAAGGATGATGTTAAGGAAGTCAAAGCTGGATTTGATTGTGGTTTAACTATTGAAAACTTCAACGATATTAAGCTTGACGATCAACTTGAAGCTTATGAAATGCAAGAAGTTAAACCTGAATAGGTTTAGATAATTAGGAGGAAAACATGAAACATAGAATTGGTCGTGTTGAAGGAGAAATCCTCCGCGAATTAACAAAGATCTTACGAAAAGATATTCGCGATCCTCGTTTAAGTGATGTTACTATCACTGCAGTTGAATGTACTAATGATTTATCATATGCAACTGTTTACTATAGTTTATTAAGTGAAGATCCTGAAAAGGAAAAAGAAGTAAGTGAAGCATTAGATAAAGCTAAAGGTGTAATGCGTCATTTACTTGGTCAAGTTTTGACAGTATATAAAGTGCCAGAACTTATTTTTAAGCGAGATAACTCAGTTAAATATGGTAGTAAAATTGATCGTTTAATTGCGGAAGTTAGAAAACAGGACGCTGAAAGAAACGATAAATAAAAAAAGACGCTGAGAAGCGTCTTTTTTCATAAGGAGAAATAATATGCTTAATGGAATTTTAGTAATTGATAAGGATAGTGGAATGACTAGTGCAGATGTTGTTTACCATCTTAGAAAAGCTCTCCATATCAGAAAAATCGGTCATGCTGGAACTTTAGATCCAGAAGTTACAGGAGTATTACCAATTGCGATTGGACAAGCTACTAAGTTGATAGAAATGATGCATACTCGTCCTAAAGCATATATTGGATCTGGACTCTTTGGTTATAGAACTGATAGTTATGACACTGAAGGGAAAGTTTTAGAAGAGAAAAAATTAACAGAAGCTTTTTCTGCTTCAGAAATTCAAGATAAGATGCATTCCTTTAAAGGAACCATTACACAAGTTCCACCAATTTACTCTGCAGTCAAAGTTAATGGTAAGCATTTATATGAATACGCGCGGGAAGGAATTGAAGTAGAGCGACCTAAGCGTGAAGTAGAAGTCTATAAGTATGATTTAACTAGAAAGCCTGAATTTGATTCTGAAAAGGGTGAAGAAAGTTTTAGTTTTCAAATCGAATGTTCAAAAGGAACGTATGTCAGAAGTTTAGTTAATGATTTAGGTGAAAAAATGAATACGCCAGCTGTAATGACTCATTTAAGAAGAGTAGCTAGTTCTGGGTTTGACATTAGTCAAGCAGTTAAACTTGATGAGATAATTAAGAATCCAGAAAAAGCAGCTGAATTAATTCAACCAATCGATGCCTTTTTTAAAGATTATGAGACTATTGATTTAAATGAAGGAAAATGGTTAAAAGTAAAAAATGGAGCACTTATCTCTTTGAAAACGGATGCAAAAAGTGTAGCATTAAGATACAATGGTAGAGTTAAGGCAATTTATCAAAAAACTGCTAAGGGGTATCGACCAAAGTTAATGCTCCTACAAAATGAATAAGTGAAACGAAGGAAATTATTGTGCAAGTCATCCATTTAACTTATCCAGTTAAAAAAGATATTATTCCAAGTAAAATAGTGTTAGTTTTAGGTTTCTTTGATGGAGTTCATCTTGGACATCAACATTTGATTAATGAAGCTAAAAAAGTCGCAAAAATTCAAAATCTTCCTGTAGTAGTAATGACTTTTGATCATCATCCAAGAGAAGTTTATGCCAAGAAGCATAATTTTGAATATATTGACACAATTGCAGAAAAAGCTCATAAAATGGAAAAATTGGGAGTAGATTATTTAATTGTAGCTCCATTTACGAAAGAATTTAGTGAAATTTCAGGACAACAGTTTGTGGATGAAGTTATTATGAAGTTAAATGCTAAAATTGTTGTAGCTGGATTTGACTATACTTATGGACCTAAGGATATTTCTAATATGTCAAATTTGCCAATTTTTGCTAAGGGGAGGTTTGATATTTTGAAGGTGCCTAAACAAACATTTGGTGGAAAGAAAATTGGTTCAACTGAAATTCGAAAAGCTATTAAAAATGGTGAAATGGAATTAGCTTATGAGTTGCTGGGGCACCACTATATAATGAGTGGTACAATTGGTCATGGTAAGAGAAATGGTCATAAGCTAGGCTTTCCAACTGCTAATTTAGTTTGGGAAGATAAAAAAGTTATTCCTAAAATCGGCGTATATGCTACTAAAACTAAGATTGATGATAAATGGTATAACTCAATGACAAGTGTGGGATATAATATAACAATTAATCAAGAAAAGAAAATTTATATTGAATCCCACTTGTTTGATTTTGATAAAGAAGCTTATGGCGAGAAGATGACTATTAAGTGGTATCATTATACTCGTGGAGAAATCAAGTTTGATAGTTTAGATGAATTACAAACGCAGCTAGAACTTGATGAGCAAGAAATAAAGGAATATTTTAAACAAATAAAAAATTAATTTGCAAAATGTAGTATATGTGTTATACTGCATATAATATTATTTTACGTTTAAGAAAGAAGGGTCGCCATTGCGTTCATTAATTTTCTAATAAGTGTAAGTTGAAATTCGTTGATTAACGGAGATTTTGTGCGCTTTTTAGAAAATTGTGGATCTTTGGTGCCCTTCTTTTTGTGTATTTAAATTTCCACTGTTATGTACAAATCTCCTTGCTTATTGAGGTGATTATTGTGAGTATTATAAAAATTACTAACTTATCATATGGTTATGAAAACAGTAATAGTGAAATTTTTTCTAATTTAAATCTAAACTTAGATAGTAGCTGGAAATTAGGATTAGTTGGAAGAAATGGAGCTGGTAAAACTACTTTTTTAAACTTATTAAGAGGAAAGTTAGGAACTAATAAACAAATTGAAACTAAAAATAGTTTTTCATATTTTCCAATTAAAATAGAAGATGAAAATAATTTAGCTATTTATGAACTACAAAAAGAAATAAATGTAGAACAATGGAAATTTGAACGAGAAATGAATTTATTAGGTCTTGATTCTAGTCATTTGTGGCAGCCATATAATACGTTGAGTGGAGGAGAAAAGACAAAGTTATTGTTAGCAGCGAGTTTTGCAGATCAAAATAGTTTTCCACTGATTGATGAACCAACTAATCATTTGGATGAGAATAGTCGCAAGGAAATTGCGCAATATTTAAAAAATAGTAAATCTGGATATATAGTTGTTAGCCATGATCGAGATTTTTTAAACCAAGTTACAAATCATATTTTGGCAATCGAAAATACTGAAATTCACTTATATCAGGGTGATTATTATAGTTATGAAGATACGAAAGAAAAAAGGGATGCCTTTAATCAAAATAAAAATGCTAAATTGCAAAAAGAAATTAATTCGTTAACTAAAAGTGCACAACGAGTTAAGCAATTTTCTGAAAAATCTGAAAAACAAAAGTCTGCTGCTAGTCATAAAAATGAAATTCATGTAAATATTGACCGTGGATTTGTTAGTCATAAAGCTGCTAAAGTAATGAAAAAATCTAAAAATATTGAAAGGCGTGTTAATAAAAATATTGATTCAAAAGTGGGACTTTTGCAAAATATTGAGCATGCACCAGAATTAATAATGAATTTTGTTCCCGATTATCATCATGAGTTAATCAATTTACAAAAATTTGGTATCAAGTTTGATGATGGAACTAATCTATTTGATAATTTAAACTTAAGTATTTCAAATAAAGAAATACTTGCACTTCAAGGAAAAAATGGATCAGGAAAAACAACTTTAGTAAATTATTTATTAGGTAAAAATCAGCAAATTAAAACAAGTGGAAAAGCCATAATTCAATCGGGCTTAAAAATATCTTATTTACCACAAAATTTTAATGAATATCATGGTAATTTGAAGGATTTTGCACAAGAACAAAAAATTTCATACGAAAAATTATTAAATAATTTGCGAAAGATGGGGTTTAAAAGAGAGACTTTTAATAATCCAATTGAAGATATGAGTATGGGGCAACAAAAGCGAGTTGCAATTGCAAAATCTCTTGTAGAAGAAGCAAATCTTTATATTTGGGATGAACCTGCAAATTATCTTGATATTTATAATCAAAATCAATTAATTGATTTACTTAAAACTGTTAAACCTACAATGCTTTTAATTGAGCATGATAAACACTTTATTGAGCAAGTAGCTGATGAACAGATAAATTTATAGGTTAATTTTTGCAACTTATGTTACTTAAAGAACCGTTTGTGTTAAAAGGTAATACAAAAAATCCTCTTCTTAGTATTCTATTTATGAATCGAAAGGAGAGGATTTTTATGTTGATTGAAGTTCAAAATTTGACTAAAAAGTATGGTGAGAAGTTTGCATTAAGTAATGTGAACTTAAAAATCAATGAGGGGCAACTTCTTGCATATCTTGGAACTAACGGAGCTGGTAAATCAACAACTATCAATATTTTGACAGGGATGCTTGCTCCAACTGCTGGAATAATTAAAATGAAGAAAAATTTGAAAATAGGAGTAGTATTTCAAGATAGTGTTTTAGATGAAAGCTTGACAGTTAAAGATAACTTATTTTTACGCGCAAAAATGTATTCCGAATATTCTAAAGATTGGTTAAATAAATTGATTGAACTGATTGGAATTAAAAACTTTTTAAATCAGAAATATGGTATGCTTTCAGGAGGTCAAAGACGACGAGTAGATATTGCTCGAGCATTGATAAACAAACCAGATGTATTATTTTTAGATGAGCCTACGACTGGGTTAGATTTGCAAACTAGACAAGTTATTTGGAATTTACTTGAGAAATTACGTAAGGATGAACATCTAGCCATTTTCTTAACAACGCACTATTTAGAAGAAGCGGAAAACGCAGATCAAATGTATATTTTAGAAAATGGAAAAATCTTAGCTTCGGGTTCAGCTACTGAAATTAAAGAAAAATATACTTCTACTGAGTTAAGAGTAACGAGTCAAAATGATGTAAATGTGTTGAAAGGACTGTCTGATAAAGAGGCATTTGATTGGCTAACTCAGCATAAAAAACAGGTTGAAGAGTTTGAATATCAGCATGGCTCAATTGATGATGCATTTATAAATATTACTGGTAAGGAGATCAAATAAAATGTTTGCATTTATTAAACGAAATATTAAAATATATTTTTCTAATATTTCAGGCGTGATAATGTCATGTCTTGGAGCATTAATTGCATTTTTTATTTATATTGGTTTTCTTCAGGAAAATTTAGTTTCTTCTTGGAAAAATGTAGCCGATGCAACTAAATTACTTGATTTGTGGATGATGGCAGGAATTATTACTATTGGAGGTATTACTACTTCATTTCAAGCACTAGGACAATTGGTTAAAGATAAAGAAAGTCAAAAATTTGATGATTTTACGTTAACGGATATTCCAATAATGAAGCAATATTTAAGTTATCTTTTGTCTGCGAGTTTTATTAGCTTTTTTATGCAATTTTTTACTTGGATAATAATGGGAATATATTTTAAAATAGTTAATCAAGTTAATATTCCTAAATCAGTAATTTTACCAGGAATTGGATTTATTATATTAGGAGCAGTAGCTTCAACTTTTGTAAATTTGGTTTTAGTTCTATTTATTCATTCTTCAACTACTTTTAGTCGGTTGTCAGCAATCTTAGGTGCTGCAGCAGGATTTATGATTGCAACTTATATGCCTTATGGCACTTTAAATAAGTGGGCACAGAATATGGTAAAATTAATACCAAGTAGTTATGAAGCAGCCAGTCTGCGTAGCTTATTTTTGAATAAACTAAGTGAAAAGTTACCGGTAGGGATGCGTCAATCAATGATTGAATATTTAGGTATTCATTTTAGGATTGAAAATCATCAATTAACTAATTTAGATAATGCAATTGTAATGATAGTTATGATTTTGATTTTAGTTATTATTTTAAGTAGCATAATTTATTTAAGTCAAAGAAGGAAGACGAATAGTGAAAGTCGATTTTCTAGAAGATAGAAGTTTAAGAGAAAAGGAAATAGTAGTAGAAGTTAAGGCTTGCCTTGAAAATGAAGAGGTTGACAGCCTTATTTCTTTTATTCAAAAATTTAAACAAAAAAGTAAAAAATTGTTACCAGTTAAATCTGAAGATAGAATCGTTACTATAAAAATAAAAAATATTATTAAAATTGAGGTACAGGGTACAGAATTAACATATTATTTGCCCGAAGAAACTATTAAAACTAAGGGAAGATTGTATCAGGTATTTAATAAATTGAATATGGATTTTGTTCAAATTTCTAGACATGCAATAGTTAATATTAATTACTTAGAGAGTTTAGAAGCCGGATTTGCAGGAAATATGGTTGCAAAGCTAGATTATGGTTATAAAACAGAAGTTTCAAGACGATATTTGAGAGATTTGGAAAAGAAGTTGGGATTATAAATGAAGGTATTGCAAAGAAGTATTAGAAATTTTGTTACAGGGATGGGTTTTGGAGCAATCATTTATTTATTGATTCTCGGTTTTGCATATAACAACGTTAATATTTCTGTTTCTAAGTGTAGTGTATTAAGTGTTTTGATAATTAGTGGCTTAATTGGAGAGCTAACATGGCTTTTTAAGTTAGATATACCATTTTTATTAGCTATGGTTATTCATGCTGTTGCTACTGTTAGTTTATATATTTTGATGATGATAATTAACCATTGGTACATAAATATGATTACAATAATGATATTCGTTTTATCTTATATTGTTATTTGGGTAATTGAAGAAATTATTAGAATTAGAGAAGTAAATCATATTAACATCCAAATTAAGAAAAGAAGAAAAAATACTAAAATCTGAAATAAGTTAGCACTCGTCTTGACTTAATGAAGATAGGAAAATATAAAAACAAGGTTTAGCTAAAATCCTTATAGTATCAATATTTTGGCATTGGTGGCTATTACAAGTTAATTCTAGTTTTAGGTAAAAAGGTAACAAAAAAGGTAGCAAAATTTTTAGGGTGTGTATTGTGTTAATCAAAAGTTTTTAATGCAATAAGTTGTGATATAATAAATAAGAATTCTTGATTTTACTATTCATGGCTTAGCGCCTATATTCATACAATAAAAATAAGACGGATTAACCATATTTTGGTTAGTTCGTCTTTTTTAGTAAGTCTGGCATTCTTTGAGGGTGTCAGACTTATTTTTTTACTTGTATACGTGCAGATCTAGAATCTTATCAACTGGCACGCCTAGCTTCATTTGTTCAAGTAGGAATATATCAGCAAAATTTATTAGTGCTTTCTTATGTATTTCATTTGTTTGTGATAGTCCATAGCCTAACTTATTGCCAACTTGCCAAATAAGATAGTGTTTCATATAGCGTAAAGTCATAAGAGTTTTATACGGCTTTCGTGGGCGTTCTACCAAGTTCTCTATTGCAGATTTTACGCAATCTATAATATTTTTTGCTTGCATTGCCTTAATATATAAGTCTGATACTTTATCAGTATTTAAAGAGCTATTAACCTTGGTATTATCATAATTTACGCCTTTGAGGTCGGTGGAATATTTACTTAGTGTCTCATATTTTTCATAGTCATATTTAAAGAATTCTTTTACCTTGTTAACTGTTTTTCTAACGTCCACTTTATCCAATTTGTACCGCTCCTTATGCTTAATTGTATGTTTATTGTATATATTATCTTAGCATATCTAAAAAGGGCAGACAGGGCTATTTATTGCTTTTCTGCCACAACTGGCAGAAGTAAAAACAAAAAAGTTTAGAACAATCTGTTTTGCTACTGTTATAAACAGGGGTCACTTAAATGTGAACCCTAGTAAAGTGGGTTTTACTATCCTGTTAACTCTTACTGGTGCAACATTTCCTAAAAATGGCTTAGCATTTCCAAAAATTATGAAATGAGTGTTCAAGCCTATTAGCTCCATGCGTGTGGGTGTGACACAAAATTGATGGGGTAACGATTCGTGACGCCACTATTAGCTCCATGCGTGTGGGTGTGACTTCTCACATATCATTACTATTTGGATTTTAATGCTATTAGCTCCATGCGTGTGGGTGTGACTATAGAAAAAAGAAGGTGCATCAATGACTGATACTATTAGCTCCATGCGTGTGGGTGTGACACTATAAAAGTTCAAATTAAGGCAACAAAAAAAGAGTGCCGTGTTAACCACGTACACTCCCATTAGCTAATGCGGGTAATCAGCCCGACTTTTTGTGTGCCAAACATGATAGCACTTCTAATTCTCTAAAAAGATTATAGCATAAATTGAGTTAAATGGTAAAATATTTAAGGTGCTAATAGCACAATCCAAGGCGCTTAATGGTGCTTGAAAGGAGGTGTGCCAACATGAAAGCTATTTTTCTAGTTCTCTCTATTAGCATTCTAGTTGACTCAATCACTCAACTAGTCCGTGAAATTAAGCGCCGTTAATGGCTTGCTTGATTTCTCAACTGGGACAGTTCCAATTGTGGGGCTGTCTTTTTTGTTTTCACGTCTTTAATTTTTAACAGTCCATGTGTGCAATATGAGCAGACGGCAGGAGCTTCTTTTTATCAATAAATCAATGTGCAAACTAGGCTTAATGCTATGAGGGAGTAATATTTTAGGCTTGCTGATTTTTGGAGGTGGCAAAAGTTGAATATATAACTTGCTGGCACCGATTTTTAACATGCTAGAAGAAGTTTTGGCTGAGTTTTTAACATTTTAACTACTCCATAAGTTAACAATTGTATTTGTAAATATTTGAGTTCATCTAATCCTATTCGGTGCTTGTTAGTGTCATGAAAAATACGGGCTTTTATTAAATGAATCAGCAATAATAAAAGTGGTGTGTTCCATGTGTAACAAGGAGTTGGAGGGCATATATTTGATTTAGCTACTTAATTATATACAAGTATAAATATTAGAACGTGATTTACAAAATAAATGCAAAATAATAGCCCTGCTCTAAATTGAGTGGGCTTACTGTTTATTTTTCTGATGGAGTTATATTTTTTCTACTGGGAGGGAGGCACAAATTAACTAAGTCCCTGAAACAGTGAATCAGCTTTATATATTCCTGTGGGAGGGAGGCACATTTATAGCATTATCCTTTTTAAGGTTGTTTTTTGCCGTATAAGCGTTTTTATTCTTGCTTAGTGTAATTATACTACTTTGATAATTAAAGCTGTAATACTTACCAAAATATTATAAATAGGCAATACTTTAATAAGTATCTTGCTATCATGATTCAATACAACATAAGTAACTAATAATTACGATATAAGCATTTTATTATCAATCTAGTGTAATTATACTCAAATGACATTTAAAACGATTCTAGCACCCTTAATTTAATTTCTAGGCTATGAATAATCAATCAATACAATATCCAAACTGGGACAGTTCCAATTATAGGGCTGTCTTTTCTAGTACATGGCATAACTGACATTTAAGCCCTGTGCGTGTTTTGATTGCTGAAAGGGTAAATATACCTAGTGAGTCAAAACGATTCTCTTTATTGATTTATAAAGGCTGTCAGCAATGAATTGAGTTACTTCAAGTATTGCCATTAGTGGCATGAGCTTAGTTTGCTACTGTGTTGATTTTTCAAGGTGTATCAGGCTTCTTTTTCGCCGAATATTGCAATTATCAGCAATGGAGTAGGTGGCTTCAAGCGTTGCCATTAGTAGCATTGGTATTAGTTTGCTACTTGCTTAATATTTAACGGTCTTGATCTAGTTAGAGCAATAGAAAAGCCTGCAAGGCATTTTTTACCCTGCAGACTTATTTATATTTTTGTTTAGTAAATCATCATAAACACCGTTTTTTGTATCTGTCAGCACTTCAACAATATCAAGCTTCTTTTTATCTGCTACAATTTTCTTGATAATCTTTTCAAAGTCATAAAGCGAGTAGTGAGCTTCTAAGACTGATTTTAATAACTCTAATGTTTCATCTTCCTGTAATTTAGCATTGTTTTCATCAATTACAGTAGCCTCTTTAACGTTTCCGCTTATTATTCTAGATAAATACATTTTCTGTGTAACGAAATTAAGTTGGTCATTTGAATCATAAACAGGAAACTTGCTTTCATGTTTCTTAGTAGCAATAGAGGCACTGGTATTAGTTTTATGCTTTTCTCCTGAACCACTATTCGCAGTGCTGTTTAAGTTCTGCTCTTTTTGTGGTTTAGAAGTGTCTATTTGGTTTACTTCATCAATTAACTTGCTCCATACTTGGACGCTTTCAGTTAGTGGGCTATTTTGTGTATTCGTATTATCCTCGCTTTCTCCTGAACCACTATTCGCAGAACTGTTTGAGTTATGCACTTGGTGTGGTTTAGAATATAATTCATTGAGTTCATTAATATCAGAAAATGAATATGCTGCTTCTGGTGGTATATCTTCTAAACTTGGTAAAAACTCTATTTTTTGTGGTTCAGTTAGTGGGGTAGGTTTTTCAGTTAAATTAGAGGTACATGGAGTAACGCCTTTTGCGCGTTGCTCTTTTTTCTTATATCCATTTTTTAATAATTTATTATTAGTTTGTTCTATGTGCTGACTTTTTAACATGCTAGTGGCTGGTTTTTTAACATGCGTTGGAGCGATTTTTAACATGCTAGAAGAAATTTTGGCTGGGTTTTTAACATGCTCTTTTTGGCTAGAAGAAGTTTTGGCTGAGTTTTTAACATGCTCTTTGTAAAGCATGTCTTTTAATTCTTGCTCGGATTTCATTTCTAAGAGAATACCTTTACCATTCGCTTTACTTGTTTTGTACTCCTTAAAGTAGCCGTGTTCACTTAAATCTTTTAAGTAAGTGCTTATAGTTTGTCTACTAAATGGAGTAAGCTCCATTAGCTCCGTTGTAGTAGTTTCAATGCTTAGAGCGTTTATAGAGGCTAAATCGTCGTACTTATCTTCATATATCTTTTCTTGCTTCTTTTGGATTGCAAACAAGGCACCAAAAAGAATTATAGAACCTTTTTTTAGTCTAAAATCAGCGCGGACAAATGAGGGTATAAGTAAATATTTACCTGCAAACTTACCGTCTTTTGTCTTGTCTCGCAAAATTAGGGGAGTAGGTACGATTTTACGTTCTCTTTTGTTGTAGCTTACTTGTGTTGTTATGCAGGTTATAAGTCCTAAATTTACAAGTTCAGGTATTAAGTGCCTTATATATGATTCACTTTTATTAAATCGCTGTGCAAGTTTAGAATTAGTAATTTTAACTTCATCATAGTTTTCATAAAGCCCTGATATTTCGCCACATAACAATACTAAAATAGGTCTTTTAGTTACTCGGAAGATTTTGCAAGGAATAATTAAAATGTATTCTGAATCTTCTGGCATAATTAAGCACCTCATTTTTCAAAAATAAAAGCACGTTGGGTAGTTACGCCACCCCTTACGTGCCTTTCTTAATCTTATTTACTTGTTTTCTTTTTCCCGTGCTACTTGATCTAGTAGCTTTTGAGCTTCATAAACGGTACTCGCTTCGTCTAGAATGCTACCGAGTAGAAATTCAAGCTTGTTGGTTGTATCTCTGCTGTATTGCTTAATATCTTCTGCAACTAGGTGCATAATGTCACTGATTGCTTCTAGATGATTTATTACTATCTCTAAGTCGTCACGTTTGCTTAATAAATCCAAGATTGTTACTTCTTTACTCATTGCCTGCACCTCCGTTTTCTCTTTCATAATCACGGTCAAACCATTCTTGCTCGTTTGCTAGTTCAAGGGCAATTTCTGCAACCTCACGCCAAATATGAGCCGAGCCGTACTCTTTACCATCTATAACAGTAAAGCCGTCATTTTCGGCGGTTTCTATAAGTTGCTTCAATTCTTCAATGTTGTTAGTCATCTTTTTATCATTTTCTTCAAATTCTTTTGAAAACATGTTTTATTCCTCCTTAAAAAATTAAAATCTTTGATTACCACAATGCAAGCCCTGCGCTAATGTGATATACTTAAAACGAAAAATGATTTTTTAAGCGTTTTATTTTATCGTTCATGTCGCTTAATAATTTCACTTTTCGTTTTTTTGTTTGTGGCTCCAATTATTCCATTATCGGAATTGTTGGGGCTTTTTTGTTTTGCCCCTTGGAGCGTTCATGGTCTTTTAGCCATTCGGTAACTGTTTTCTTGCCGTACAACTTGCGCCCATCGGATAAGGTAGCAACAGGCATACCCATGTTAGCCCAGTGGGTTATAGTGTCAGGACTTACACCCATGTATTTAGCCATTTGTTGACGGTTCAAGTATGGGCGCTCGTCTTTTGCGTTCTTAACAGCACTATTGACGGCATTAATTACTAATTCTTGAATCTTTGCTGTTGATTCTTGATCTAACATCAATTGCATTATTACTTTCTCCTTTACTGTGATAAACAAACTTAAATTCTAGTTGCTCGGTGTTTTGACCTGCAAGAACTGGTATATCATCTTTGAAAAAATCATCGCCCATTATAGCTAACGCTGTACGTTTAGCATTCAACTTCTGGGAGGTGGTTTTTAATCTGCCCTCGATTGTATGAATATCAGATTCAAACTCATCAATACTTGAATATTTGTAATATCCGCTCTTTGAGTCGTTGCCGTTACTTTGAGAACTTGCAACAGGTAGCCCTAACATAACTAATCTATTAATTATGTCGATGATAGCCCTAGTTGAAAGATGGGTAACATTTGCTAAATATTCAAGTGATACGGCATTCATATTGCCACGAGGTAAGAAACTATATACCAGCTTTTCACTTGGTGTTAACTCCTGCACCTTGTCTTTTAGTCTAATTGTCAATAATTGACCTCCTAGCCCTTAACTGTTTGCTGATTGTCTTGCACAACTTCTGCTAGTTCTGCCTTGTCGTCCGCTGTGTACTGGTCAATGAGCCAGTTATTTAGCTTTTTAACAGTGGTAGAAGTGAAATTGTCATCACTATGGTTAATAACACGGGTCATAGTGTAACGACTTACCCCAACTTGTTTAGCTAGGTTAGCAATGTTTAAATTTAACTCGCCACGTTTACGCTTGATTGCAAGCACGTGCTTTTGGTTTAATTGCATGTTTTGACCTCCTTTTATTCATATCACATTTTGAAGTATAACACACAAAAAATAGCATTACAACGTTTTGTGATGTCATTTTGCTAGTTGATGGTGTAATATAAAATGTGTAAGTTGATTAAGTAAAGGCTAAGGGAATGACGAAAAATAGAATAAAAAAAATAAGATTAAAGAATAAAATAGATCAGCAAGAATTAGCGAACGCACTAAGTTTAACGCAACAAGCAATAAGTCAGTACGAAAACGGCAAACGTGAACCTAAACTAGAAACGTGGCAGAAACTCGCTGACTATTTCGGTGTAACTGTGCCTTATTTACAAGGTTTTGAGCCAGATTTTAGTGAGGTTACCGATGATACCAAAAATACTTTATTTGATTTGTTAGATAAATTTTGTTTAGAGGCTTCCGAAAATTGGGATAAAGATTCTAATGAAGGGACAAGTGACGAGTACAAGAGTGTAGTACTGTATGAATGGTTAGAAGAATTTTTGGTGCGGTCTAAAAGTAAGGAGAAATTAAAGAATAAAAATAATCAATCAATTTTTAAAAAATACTTTTCTTTTTTGCTTAACGATAAGCGATTAGTAAGGCTATTAAATCAATTGAAATATACCCCCTCTGACCAAGAACAAGAGGCGATAATAAAGGAAATTAAATCTTTCATAATACCGTTGATAGATACCGAAATGTTGGCTAGTTTAAAAACTGATATTGGTATATATTACAGGGATAAATATATGGATAGACTTAAACAGATTAATACCTTTTACAATAATGCTTTACTTCTAGCTATGAATGAAGATGATGCGGAAGATTTTTTCGACTCATATATAGAAGACCTTGAAAATAACAAAAAGCATTTTTTACAAGATATAAAAGATGGAAAAGTTAAGGAATTTATTGAAAATAATAAAAATGCTTCTAACTCACCCACCGAATAGCGCCACATAAGCTTTTTTATGAGCGTACAAGGTTGTACGGTTGTTAATCGTTATCACTGGGGGTTATAGCCAACGAGGTAACCTTTTAGATACCTCGTTAATAGTTGCTTATATTTCGTTATCGTTGGGGGCGATAACCAACAGGGTAACTTTTAGGTGACCTAGTTACTTGCTATGTGATTGCTGACATTCGGCAAAAGTAACGAATAGTTACGTTAAGTGTTGCTTATTCTCGGTCAATCAGATTAACCTTGTTTATTTTTAGGTCCCTCGAAAGGACCTCAAAGCGCAAAAGTGCTCTTTGATACTGTCACGATCCAAAATTGGATTCTTATATATTTATAGTAGTGTTATATAGCCCAGTCCAAAAATGGACTCGTTGAATATTTTGAGGTCACTCAGAAGTGACCTCAACCAGCGCAAAAATACGCTCGTTAATTCTTTACCTGATGAGATGGGATAACAAATAGTTACTTCATGTTAAATCAGTAGCAAACAGACAACGCAGATTTGCGTTTACCTGCAAAATGTAGCAATATCAAGCGAAAAACGTACAAAACAGCGTTAACGCTAAAAAGTACAACGCAAAAGTACTCTCTATTCCAAACTAAATAACATCCCTACCAAAAAGGGATGCAATTATTCATTAAAAACCTTTGATTAGCACAATGCACGCCCTGCAAGTATGAAAGAGGTTTAAACATGAATAGTAAAATCAAAGAATATAAGACAGGTAAAGGTAAGATAGGCTATAAGTTTTCTATTTATACAGGTAAAGACCCACTCACTGGGAACTCTAAGCAAGAGAGAAAACGTTTTGACACCTACGAAGAGGCAGAAAAGGCTTATAACAAGATTGTTCAGGAACTCAAAGACGGCACATATAACAAGGAGCAAGAAAAGAGTTACAAGTTCAAAGATTTATATGAAATGTGGCTAGTTTCTTATAAAGAAAATGTCAGGGAGTCCACCTATTTCAATGTTAAAAAGTATTTCAAGAATCATATTTTAAAGGATTTAGGCAACATCTATATTAAGAAGCTAACACCTGTATACTGTCAGAAGATTGTTAACAAGTGGTATAAAGAATGTGGGTATGCTACTTTTGAGGCTTTATATATGTATTCGGCTAAGGTTCTAGACTATGGCTTAAAGCTTGATCTAGTTGAAAAGAATGCAATGAAAAGAGCAGAAAAGCCACGTAAAAGAAAAACACATAAGGAGCATAAAATTTATACGCCAAGTGAATTAAATACATTCTTGGAAACAGCAAAAAGCAAACATTTTAAATGGTTTATGTTTTTCAGGCTCTTAGCCTTTTCAGGTATGAGAATAGGCGAGGGCTTAGCTCTTAACTGGTCGGATATTGATTTCAATGAGAATACTGTGACTATTTCTAAAACTTTATCAAGTGGAGAAAAAGACCGCCCCAAGATTGACGACCCAAAGACTTATAACGGTTTTAGAGTTATCGCACTTGATAGCTTAACAATGAAATATCTAAGCGAATGGAGAAAGAGACAGCAACACGATCTATATTTAATGGGACTTAATCCAATGAATAATAAACAGCTTCTTTTCCCTAATCGTGATAATCGATTGTTAAGACGTAATAATATTTATGTTTGGAACAAGTCAATTGCTGAAAAGGCAGGTATTAAGCGTATCAATGTACACGGATTTAGGCATACTCATGCTTCTATCTTGTATGAGAATGGGGCAACAGCTAAACAAATTCAAATGAAGTTAGGGCATGGCTCCATTGATACGACATTAGATATTTATACTCACTTATCAGATAAGAAATCAAAGGCAACGGCAGATATTTTTGCCAATACTATGAAAGGTGTTTAACACTTAATAAATACACTTTATTTACTGATGAGTAGCAATAAAAGGTAGCAAAATTCTAGACTGGTGCTGATGAAGCTAGTTATATCAAGGGTTTCAGGTTATATTAGCACTCCTCTTGACAATCTGCTAATTTTTGGTATTATAGTATTTGTTAGCACAAAAGAGTTAAGAGTGCTAAAAGTGAGGGCGATATTTATGTTGACCGAACGTCAAGAACTTATTTTAAAAACAATCATGAAGGACTTTACTCAGACTCATGAGCCTGTAGGTTCAAAGACAGTGATGATGCAATTGCCTATCAAGTACTCAAGTGCAACGATTCGTAATGAGATGGCAGTTCTAGAAGAGCAGGGATTAATTGAAAAGACCCACTCTTCAAGCGGACGAGTTCCATCAAGTGAAGGATATCGCTATTATCTTGATAACTTGGTTGAGCCATTGCAATTACCGGATTCAGTCTATGATAAAATTGTCTATCAGTTAGACAGACCATTTCATCAAGTGAATGAAATTGTTCAAGAAGCTGCTAAAATTTTATCAGATTTGACTAACTATACAGCTTTTGCGGAAGGTCCTGAAACGCATAGTGTTACTGTAACTGGATTTAGAATTGTACCTTTATCCAATCGACAGGTAATGGCAATTCTTGTTACTAGTGACGGTAATGTTCAGAATCAGGTCTATACTCTTCCTCATAATATTCATGGGGATGAAGTTGAAAAAGCAGTTCGAATGATTAATGATAAGCTGGTGGGAAAAAATCTAAAAGAAATTACACCAAGTTTGCTAAAAACGTTGTCTACAAGTGATCTTGCAGGTGAGCATTCAAGTGAGCTTTTAGAACTTGTAGAAGATGTAATTAAAGATGCTGCCAGTGAACAAATGTATGTTGACGGGCAAATTAATTTGCTCAACAATGCAACAGATAATGTTAAAAATATTCGTTCATTGTATGAATTAGTTGGTCATAATGATTTGATTTCAGACTTAATGAATTTAAGTAAGAGTAATGAGGAGGATAACTTTCCTGTTCAAGTAAGGCTTGGATCAGAACTTCCGAATGAATTACTTAAAGATTATAGTCTGCTTACTGCTGAATATAGTGTAGGTAGTCATGGTAAAGGAACAATTGCATTATTAGGTCCGACGAATATGCCATATTCGCAAATGATTGGATTATTAGAGTATTTTAGAAACGAGCTAGCCAAGAAATTGCTCGATTATTATGGTAAATTTCAATAAAAAGGAGGCCAGCCGTGAGTAAAGAAGAATTTCCAACTGAAAAAGAATTAAATAAAGAAAAAACTGTTGATACTTCTGAAACTGATAAAGCCAAAAAAGAGGTAAATGAAAAAGCAGAAGAAAAGCAGGATAACAGCAAGAAACTAGAAAAAGAACTTGCCGAATTAAAGCAAAAAAATAAAGAACTTGAAGATAAGTATTTAAGAAGTGAAGCTGAAATTCAGAATATGCAAAATCGCTATTCAAAAGAACGTGCTCAACTTATTAAGTATGAATCACAATCTTTGGCAAAAGATGTTTTGCCAGCTATGGATAACTTGGAACGTGCTTTAAGTGTTGAAGCTGATGATGAAGCTTCTAAGCAATTGAAGAAAGGTGTTCAAATGACACTTGATTCACTTGTTAAGGCCATGAAAGATCATGATATTGTTGAAATTGAAGCTGAAAATGTTAAGTTTGATCCAGCAGTTCATCAAGCTGTTCAAACAGTTGAAGCTGAAAATGATGATCAAAAAGATCATGTTGTTCAAGTTTTACAAAAAGGCTATCAATATAAGGATAGAACACTCAGACCAGCAATGGTTGTTGTAGCTCAATAGGAGAGGTAAATATATATGTCAAAAGTTATTGGTATTGACTTAGGTACTACTAACTCAGCAGTTGCAGTACTCGAAGGTAAAGAACCTAAAATTATTACAAATCCAGAGGGTAATCGTACTACTCCATCTGTAGTTTCATTTAAAGATGGTGAAGTTCAAGTAGGTGACGTTGCAAAGCGTCAAGCCATTACTAACCCTAATACTATTGTTTCTATTAAGAGTCACATGGGTGAAGATGGTTACAAAGTTAAGGTAGGAGATAAGGATTACACTCCTCAAGAAATTTCTGCATTTATTTTACAATACATTAAGAAATTTGCGGAAGATTACTTAGGTGAAGAAGTTACTGATGCAGTTATTACTGTTCCTGCTTACTTCAACGATGCTCAGCGTCAAGCAACTAAAGATGCTGGTAAGATTGCTGGACTTAATGTTCAAAGAATTATTAACGAACCAACTGCTAGTGCTTTAGCTTATGGCCTTGATAAAGATGAAAATGATGAAAAAGTACTTGTATATGACCTTGGTGGTGGTACTTTTGATGTTTCTATCTTGCAATTAGGTGACGGTGTCTTCCAAGTATTGTCAACTAATGGTGACACTCACCTTGGTGGTGATGATTTTGATAAGCGCATTATGGATTGGCTTATTGAAAACTTTAAGAATGAAAATGGTGTTGACTTATCTAAGGATAAGATGGCACTTCAACGTTTAAAGGATGCTGCTGAAAAGGCTAAGAAAGATTTATCTGGAGTTTCATCAACCCACATTTCTCTTCCATTTATTTCAGCTGGTGAAGCAGGTCCATTGCACCTTGAAGCAGATCTTACTCGTGCTAAGTTTGATGAATTAACTGACGATTTAGTTCAAAAGACTAAGGTTGCATTTGACAATGCTTTGAAGGATGCTGATTTAACTGTAAATGACATCGATAAGGTTATCTTAAATGGTGGTTCAACTCGTATTCCTGCAGTTCAAAAGGCTGTTAAGGAATGGGCTGGTAAGGAACCTGACCACTCAATTAACCCTGATGAAGCTGTTGCTTTAGGTGCAGCAATTCAAGGTGGTGTTATTTCAGGTGATGTTAAGGACATCGTTTTGCTTGATGTTACTCCATTATCACTTGGTATTGAAACTATGGGTGGTGTCTTCACTAAGTTAATTGATAGAAACACTACTATCCCAACTTCAAAGAGTCAAATTTTCTCAACTGCTGCAGATAACCAACCAGCAGTAGATGTTCACGTACTTCAAGGTGAACGTCCAATGGCAGCTGATGACAAGACTTTAGGTCGTTTTGAATTGACAGATATTCCACCAGCACCACGTGGTGTTCCACAAATCCAAGTTACTTTCGACATTGATAAGAATGGTATCGTAAATGTATCTGCTAAGGACATGGGTACTGGTAAGGAACAAAAGATTACTATCAAGAGTTCTTCTGGTTTGTCAGATGAAGAAATCAAAAAGATGCAAAAAGATGCTGAAGAACACGCTGAAGAAGATAAGAAGCGTAAAGAAGAAGTTGACCTCAGAAACGAAGTTGATCAATTGATCTTCACTACTGAAAAGACTTTGAAGGAAACTAAGGATAAGGTTCCAGAAGAAGATACTAAGAAGGTACAAGAAGCTTTAGATGACCTTAAGAAGGCACAAAAAGATAATGACTTAGATGCTATGAAGGAAAAGAAGGATGCATTATCTAAAGCTGCTCAAGATTTAGCTGTTAAGCTTTATCAACAAAATGGTGGCGCACAAGGTGCAGCTGGTCAAGCTGGACCTCAAGGCCCTCAAGATGGTGGTCAAAATAATGGTGGCGCTCAAGATGGAGAATTCCATAAGGTAGACCCAGACAAGTAATGGGTTTATAATTTAAATAACCTGTAAAGAAAAGAACTGCTTATGGGTAGTTCTTTTCTTTTAAATAGCGAGGAGTTTAATAAATTGGCACAAGAAGATTACTATAAAGTTCTTGGTGTTGATCGCAGTGCTAGTGATCAAGAAATTAGTAAGGCATATCGTAAGCTTGCTAAGAAGTATCACCCAGACCTAAACCATGAACCAGGTGCTGAAGAAAAGTATAAAGAAGTTAACGAAGCTTATGAAGTATTGCATGATAAGCAAAAACGCGCGCAATATGATCAATTTGGTGCAGCTGGTGTAAATGGACAAGGTGGCTTTGGCTCAGGACAGTCTTATGGTGGTCAAGGCTTCGGCGGTTTTAGCGATTTTGGTGATATATTTAATGATTTCTTTGGTGGTGGAAGCCAAAGACAAGTTGATCCAACAGCTCCACAACGTGGTCAAGACCTTGATTATACTTTAACTATTGATTTTATGGATGCAATCAAGGGTAAGAAGAGTCAAGTAAGTTATACTCGTAGTGAAACCTGTTCAACTTGTGATGGAACCGGTGCAGAAAAAGGAACTCATCCAATTACTTGTGATAAATGTCACGGAACAGGTTACATGACTGTAACGCAACAATCTATGCTTGGTACTATTCGCCGTCAAACTATCTGTGACAAATGTCATGGTAAAGGGGTAATTATTGAACATCCATGTAAGACCTGTCATGGTGAAGGAACTGTAGATAGAAAGAATACTATTGAAGTTGAAATTCCAGCAGGAATTGATAATGGTCAGCAGCTTCGTTATGAAGGTCAAGGGGAAGCTGGTCGAAATGGTGGTCCATATGGTGATTTATACATTAGTTATCGTATTAAGCCATCTAAATATTTTGAAAGACGTGGAAATACCATTTATACCACTATCCCAATTTCATTTGCTCAAGCTACTTTGGGTGATGAAATTAATGTCAAAACAGTTCATGGTGATACCAAGTTGAAAATTCCAGCAGGTACACAACCTAATAAGAAATTTACTTTGCATGGTGAAGGTGTTCCATATCTACGTGGAAATGGTAATGGAGATCAAATAACAACAGTTCAAGTTGAAATTCCAAAATCAATTAATGAAAAACAAAGAGAAGCCTTAGTTGACTTTGTTAAAGCTGGCGGTGGTAATATTTCACCACAGGAAAAAGGTTTCTTTGAACGTTTAAAAGATAAATTGAAATAAAATTTTGCCTTAATGTCGATAAATGGCATTAAGGCATTTTTTATGATTTTTGCCTACTAGCTTCCCACTTGATATAATAGATAAGATAGAAATGTAAAGGCATGTGATTATATGGATTTAAAACAATTAAAAGATTATCAAAAACATATTCGTAATTTTTCAATCGTAGCGCATATTGATCATGGTAAATCAACAATTGCTGATAGAATTCTTGAGTTAACAGATACAGTATCTGAGCGTCAGCTCAAGAATCAAATGCTTGATGATATGCCACTTGAACGCCAGCGTGGAATTACTATTAAGATGAACTCTGTAGAAGTAAAGTATCATGCAAAAGATGGTGAAGATTATATTTTTCACCTTATTGATACTCCAGGACACGTTGACTTTTCTTATGAAGTTTCTAGGTCGCTTGCTGCTTGTGAAGGTGCACTCTTAGTTGTTGATGCTTCTCAAGGAGTTCAAGCTCAAACTTTAGCAAATACTTATTTAGCTATTGATGATGATTTGGAAATTTTACCAGTTATTAATAAAATCGATTTGCCTTCTGCAGATCCAGATAATGCTAAAGAAGAAATCGAAGAAATGCTTGGCTTAGATGCATCAGAAGCAGCTTTAGTTTCTGGAAAAACTGGTGTTGGAATTGAAGAAATGCTTGAAAAAATTGTAAAAGATATTCCAGCACCAAGTGGTGATTTACAAGCACCTCTTAAGGCATTGATTTTTGATTCAAAGTATGATGATTATCGTGGTGTTGTTCTTTCCGTAAGAATTGAAGAAGGAACAGTAAAGCCAGGAGATAAAATTCGTATTATGAATACTGGAATGGAATATGAAGTTACTGAAGTAGGTGTATCTAGCCCTCATCCAGTTAAAAAAGATATTCTAGTAGCCGGAGATGTAGGTTATTTAACCGCAAATATTAAATCGGTTCGTGAAACTCGAGTTGGTGATACTATTACTGATGCAGAAAATCCAACTGCAGAACCACTTCCAGGTTATCGTCAAATTCCACCAATGGTATTTTCTGGGATGTATCCAGTAGATAACGCAAAGTATGATGATTTAAAAGAAGCTCTTCAAAAATTACAGCTAAATGATGCAGCTTTAGAGTTTGAACCAGAAACTTCAACAGCTTTAGGATTTGGATTCCGTTGTGGTTTTCTTGGACTTCTTCATATGGATGTTGTGCAAGAACGACTTGAGCAAGAATTTGATTTGGATTTAATTATGACTGCTCCATCAGTTGATTATCACGCAATTATGAATGATGGTACTACTAAGGTTATTGATAATCCTTCAGATTTACCAGATGCTGGTGAATATGAACGAGTAGAAGAGCCTTATGTTAAAGCAGAAATTATGGTTCCGAATGACTTTGTTGGTCCTGTGATGGAACTTTGTCAACATAAGCGCGGTGAATTCGTTACTATGGATTATTTAGATAAATACCGTGTAAATGTAATTTATAATATTCCTTTGGCAGAAATAATTTTTGACTTCTTTGATGATTTGAAGTCATCAACTAAGGGGTATGCTTCTCTTGATTATGAGATTACAGGATATCGTGCAACCAATTTAGTTAAGATTGATATTTTACTTAACAAGGAACCGATTGATGCTTTGAGCTTTATTGCTCATCGTGATGAAGCGCAAAATCGTGCTCGTCAAATGACTTCTCTTCTTAAGAAACTTATTCCACGTCAAAACTTTGAAGTTGATATTCAAGGTGCAATTGGAGCTAAAATTATTTCTCGTGCAACTATAAAGCCGTATCGTAAAGATGTTACCTGGAAGATTCACACAGGAGATCCAGATCGTCGTGCTAAGCTTCTTGAAAAGCAAAAGCGAGGGAAAAAGCGTATGAAGGCCGTTGGACGTGTTGAGGTTCCACAAGATGCATTTATGGCCGTATTGAGGATGAATGACGATGACATCAAAGGAAAGTAACAAGAAGAAAACAAATATTTCAACAATTATAATTAGGATTGCTGCAATAATTTTATTAATTGTTGGTTTGGTTTTAATTTTTAATAAACAAATTAGAAACCAAATGGTTAAACAGAATCAATCTAAAGCATTGAGTAGTTTAACTGTCAAAAAAGTCGAACAGAACCAAAAAAAGAAAGGGATGTTTGATTTTGATAAAGTTAAAGAAATTGATTTTGCACAAGTAACGCGGTCTAAAGTAAAGGATACTTCAGATGCTATCGGTGCTTTGGCTATTCCAGAAGTAAATATGTATCTCCCAGTTATGTTA
This sequence comes from Lactobacillus sp. PSON, assembly GCF_052615405.1. Taxonomy (NCBI): domain Bacteria; kingdom Bacillati; phylum Bacillota; class Bacilli; order Lactobacillales; family Lactobacillaceae; genus Lactobacillus; species Lactobacillus sp. PSON. Next base: position 130,310 of record NZ_JBQXFW010000006.1, read on the forward strand.
GGCTTGTCAGATAGTGCTATGGCCACTGGAGGCGGTACTATGAGAGCTAATCAGAAGATGGGGAAAGGAAATTACGCTATAGCTGGTCACTATATGACTGCTCAAGGTGTCTTATTTTCACCATTAGAAGATAGTAAGAAGGGGCAATTGATTTATTTGACTGACTTAAAGAAAGTTTATGTATATAAAATATATATGAAGAAAAAAGTCAGCCCATATGCTGTGTGGTTGGTTGACAATACCAAAAAGCCAATTGTTACTTTAATTACATGTGCTGATGGCGGAGTTAACCGCTGGGCAGTTCGTGGTAATTTAGTCAAAACAGAAGAAGCTTCTAATAAGAATTTGCAGGTGTTTAAGTTAAAACAATGAAGTGGCAACAAAGAAAAGCAAATAAATTAGATCCTGATTTAATAGAAAAATATCAACTTAGCCCAATAATGGCTAAGTTGTTTTCTTTACGAGGGATTGATACTGATGAAAAACTTAATTTTTGGTTTAATGCTAGTGAAGAGAACCTAGCTGACCCATTATTAATGCATGATATGGAAAAAGCCGTTGATAGAATCAATAAAGCAATTGATTCTGGAGAAAAAATAACCGTTTATGGGGATTATGATGCAGATGGAATAACTGCTACTGCTATAATGACTGAAACTCTGAGCATTTTAGGAGCAGACGTACATTATTTTATTCCGGATCGTTTTAAAGATGGTTATGGGCCTAACATTGATAGATATAAAGAAATTGTTGCTGATGGTACACAGTTAATTATCACTGTTGATAATGGAGTAACTGGTATTGAAGAAGTTAAATATGCACAAGATAATGGTGTAGATACAATTGTTACTGATCATCATACTTTCCAAAATGAAAAGCCTGATGCTTACGCTATAGTTCACTGTAATTATCCTGGTCAAAAGTATCCTTTTGATGATTATTGTGGGGCTGGAGTTGCCTACACTATTTGTAGAGAACTGATGAATGATACTATGCCTGAGTTATTAGACTTAGCAATGATTGGTACAATTGGTGACATGGTTAAAGTTAATGGTGAAGGTCATATCATTGTTAAGCGAGGAATTGAAGTTCTCAATCAAACTGACAGACCCGGGCTAAGAGCTTTAATCAATAATGCCGGTTTAAATTTAGGTACAATTGATGAGCAAGACGTAGGTTTTAATATCGCGCCACGTTTAAATGCTGTTGGTAGGCTAGGAAATGCTAATTTAGCTGTTCAGCTTCTACTAGCAGATGATGATATTGAAGCACAAAAAATTGCTAACAAGATAGAAGAGTTAAATAATCGTCGTAAAGAATTGACTGTTGAAGTATTTCAAGATTGTTTAAAACAATTTAAGGGAAACAGCTGGCAAAAGCAAAATACTCTAGTTTTTTATAATCCTGAATATCATGAAGGAGTATTAGGTTTAGTTGCAAATAAACTTGTTGAAAAGTTACATAAGCCAACTATTGTTTTAACTAAATCTGATACTGGAGAAATTAAAGGTTCTGGTCGCTCAAAAAAGGGTTTTAACTTATTTAATGCTCTTGAACCATTGAAAGACAGTATTTTAACCAAATTTGGTGGGCATGACTTCGCATGCGGATTATCACTTGAAGAAAATAACATTGTAAACTTACGCAATAAGTTTGAAGCTAGTTTTTATACAAGTGATGATCTTGAAGTAAAAGACTATGACTTTGAATTACCAATGGATAATTTAACTCCGCAATTATTGACGGAGATTAAGCAAGTTGGTCCTTTTGGTACTGGTAATCCGCAACCTATTTTTAGTATTACAAATTTGCAAATAACTAATTTTACAAAAATGGGCAAAAATGAAGAGCATGTCAGATTTGATGCAGAAAAGAATAATAAAAAATTAAGAGTTGTTGGTTTTAGTAGGGGATATTTAAATAATAATCTATTACCATTTATGACCCAAATCTTTATAAAACTGTCACTTAATACTTTTAGGGGAAAGAGTAACTTACAAGGAATAATTGAGGGAATTAATTTTTCTGCTCCTAAATTAGCTATTAAGAATCCAGTTATTGACTTAAGAAATGAAAAATATGTAATGGGATTTGCTGATAGATATTTATTATTTGATAAGAAAAATATTCCACTTGTTCAAAGTAGGTTTGGAATAGAAAAAGAAAAAATTAATTTAGTGCAAGATTATCAACAAGATAATGAAACAGCTGTCTTATTAGATGCACCTAGAAATCAGGCTGAATTAGACTTGGCATTAAATCGAAATTACCAACAATTATATTTAAGATTTTTATTAGATCAGTTACCAGTTGAATCTTTACCAAATAAGTCATATTTTGGTCAAGTGTTGAAGTATATTTATCAGCATCCAAATTTAACTCCGGATAATTATCGAACTGTTGCACCATATTTGGGGCTAGATTATGATAGTGTTTTATTTATTTTGAGAGTATTTTTTGAATTAGGATTTGTTAAATTGGATAATGGAAGGCTAATTGGAGAGAAAAATCCAGCTAAAAAATCTTTATCAGAATCAAAATATTTAATGGCTACTCAATCACAAATAAAGTTTATTCGACAATTAAGGACAATGCCAACTGCTCAATTGATTGATTATATCAATAATTTTTCAAAGTAAGATAAAAAGAAGTTTATTTTAATGCTTTTAGGATAAAAGTTTGGTAAAATATAACAGTTAAAGGTGTTTAGGTTTAAACACAAAGATTAATGGAGGTTTTTTCTTCTTATGGCAATTGATTTTAGTGAACATATTGCAAGCGTTCAAGATTTTCCAAATAAGGGTATCGTTTTCCGTGATATTACACCTATTTTGCAAGATGGAGATTTGTTCCGCGCAGCAACTCATGAATTAGCAGAATATGCTAAGAGTCGACAAGCAGATGTAATTGTAGGTCCAGAAGCTCGTGGCTTTATTGTAGGATGCCCTGTTGCAACAGAACTTGGTTTAGGATTTGTGCCAGCTAGAAAGCCACATAAGTTGCCAAGAGAAGTTGAGCGTGCTTCATATGACTTAGAATATGGTTCTAACAGTTTAGAAATGCATAAGGATGCTATTAAGCCAGGACAAAGAGTTGTTCTTTGTGATGACTTGCTTGCAACCGCTGGTACTTTAAGAGCTTCAAAGGAATTAATTGAAAATCTTGGTGGTGAGCTTGTAGGTGCAGCATTCTATATTGAATTGCCTGACCTTAAAGGTCGTGAAAAGTTACCAGGACTTGACATTTTTAGTTTAGTTCAATATCATGGTGCTTAAATAAATAATAATCAACAGAAATTTAATAATAGAGCTTCAAGAAGATTTTCTTGGGGCTTTATTTTTTGGAGAAAATTATGAAAAAAATAGTGAATAATGCGCTAAAAGCCTTGTTATATGAAGTTGTAACCTTACCTAAACCTGGATTGGTAGATCCTGCAGATACTGGTTCTCATTTAGATATGGATGTTTTTACTTTTATTAATTCTAGTTTAGCTTTACAGCCATATTTAGAAAAAGCAGCTGAAATTGGTGAAAACTTTTTTGAAGAAGATTTGACTAAAATGTTTATTAGTTTACGTCAAGTAGGAATTATTGCAGAAAAAGAAATGCTCCAAGCTACAAATAATGTTAATACACATAAAGGGGCAATTTTTTCATTAGGGATTTTTGTTTGTGCTCGAAGTTATGCTAAACCAAGGAATTTGAATACTTTTATTGTAATTAAAAAAATGTGTCACAATTTGGTAAGACATGACTTTGCTAAACTTAATCAACATAATGCTACAGCAGGTGAATTGCAATATTTAAAGTATAAATTAGGAGGAGTTCGCCAACTAGCTGAAGAGGGTTATCCTGTAGTAGAAAATATATCTTTACCTTATTTAAAAAATAGACCAGGTACACTTAACGAACGTTTGATAGATACGTTAATGGTACTAGCTACAAAAATCGATGACAGCACTTTTATTAAACGTTCAGGGGATGCAAAAAAGATAACCTGGCTTCATCAAGCTTCGCAGCAATTTTTAGATAAAGGTGGCTGTCAGTCAAGAGAAGGATTAGAGTATTTACATCAATTGAATGTGATTTTTAAGCAAGAAAATTATAGTATAGGTGGATGTGCTGATTTATTGATTGTAACAATTTTTATGGCTCTGGAATATAATTTTATATAAAAATACTAAATTTTGAGTACTTTCTTTTTACAAGGAAGAGTTTTTTGTGTACAATAATAGAGTTAATAATAAGGGAGATGACAATTTTGAAACTTAGACAGGCTACTATGGCTGATTTTGATCAAATTATAGCAATTTTAAAAGATGGTGCAAACCAACTGGCAGAACATGGAGTTGAGCAATGGCAAGGCGACTATCCATCTCCAGATCAAATTAAAGAAGATATTGAGAATGGTTGGGCATACTTAGCAATTTCTAAGGATAAAGAAACTGTCGGTGCAATTTCAATTGTACCGTCTCCAGATCATTCGTATGATGAACTTGACGGTGAGTGGTTGACTGATACTGAAAAATATTTAGTAATTCATCGAGTTGCTATTCATTCAAATCATGCAGGTAAAGGTTATGCTACTAAATTATTAACTGAGGTTATTAATTATATTAAACAAAATCGTCAAGATATTGATTCAATTAGAATTGATACTCATGAAGATAATAAGGCTATGCAACACTTGATTGATAAGATGGGCTTTACTAGAGTTGGTACTCTTCATGGAGTTTACCGTCCAGATGAAATATCTTATGTTTATGAACAATTAAATAAATAAGTAAAAAGGTTCTTATGTTTTAAAGCATGAGAACCCTTTTTTATAAAAACTATAATATTGGTGATAATAATCTTGAAAAGTATTGTTTAAATTTGCGCCAATTAGATTGGTTTGCAAAATATTCATTAGTCATTAAAGTAGACTCTTTTAAATCTTCTTCAAAAATAGCTTTCAATTTAGCAGTAAGTTGGGGACTATAATTAAAACTATTAACTTCGAAATTTAAACTATAGCTACGATAATCCTGATTAGCAGAACCTACAGATGAGATATTTGATCCACTTACCATAGTTTTTGCGTGGATAAAGCCATTGTTATATTTATATACTTTAATACCATTTTCGGTTAGATATTTTGCATAATATTCAGTTGCTCGATATACGAATGGATGATCAGCCATACATGGAACCATTATGCGCACATCAACACCGCTTTTGGCGGAAATAATCAGTGCTTCAAGAATTGATGTTTCAGGAATTAAATATGGTGTTTGAATATAAATATATTTTTTAGCAGTTGCGATAATGTCTTCATAAGCTCTTCGAATAGCAAAATTCTGATTATCAGGACCAGAGGAAACAATTTGCATTGCTACTTGCTCTGAAGAAGTAGGTGGAGCGATTTCTAAATTTTGTAAATAAGTTAAATCATATCTTGGTAAGTGAGATTTACGGCATGAAGTATTCCAATCCATTGCAAATCTTACTTCCATCATACTTGGGGCTTGTCCATCTACACGCATATGAGTATCACGCCAGTGACCAAATTTAGTTGATTTATCAACGTATTGATCTCCAATATTAAAGCCACCAATATAACCGATTTTTCTGTCAATGATTATTAATTTACGGTGAAGATGATAATTCATTCTTGGAGTTCTAATTTTATATTTACTAGAACTTGAGATAAAGGGCTGTGCTTGTCCACCTAAACTACGTAATTTGTTAAAAAATCGAGGTTTAGTGCCTCGTGAACCATCAACATCATAAAGTACACGCACTTTAACTCCGCGCTCTTGTGCATGCTCTAATGCGTTTAAAACGCGTTTGCCCAAATTATCAGAATAAAAAGTATAAAATTCTACATCAATGAATTCTGTAGCTTTATTAATATTTTCAATAATATTATCAAATAATTTTGGCCCATCAGTGAAAATTTCAACATTATTGTTAAATGTTAAAATTGCTTCATCATTATTTAAATTTAAATCAGTAATCATTCTGGCTCGAGGCTGTTGATCCTCTCTTGGTAAAAGGTCATGCTTATTTAATAATTCATGTTGCTTTTTTAAATAATGATTTTTGATCTTTTTTTGCTCATCTTTAATAGCAAAAATTTCATCATGTGATAATTGTCTTCCAAGAAATAAATAAATGATGAAACCAATTCCTGGAAATACTGATAATACTAATAACCATGCCCAAGTTGAAGCAATGTCGCGGCGAGAGCGAAAAACTGTCCAAATAGCAAAGGCAATGTTAATTATCCATAAAATTTCGATGATGTGGCGAATTACATCCCATGTCCAAATCATAAATTTCCCCCTTAAATTATTGTCAAAGTCTATTTTACCTAAAATTTGCTTACAAAAAAAGAAGATGTAAAACTACATCTTCTTTCATATAATTATCTATTTTTCATGATTGGTTGATAAACTAGATCAATTACAATAGCAGCAATTAAAGCAATCATAATTGTAATTAAGAGATTGTTCCATGAAATTTGGACCATTGCAATTCCACAAAGTGCCAAAATAAAAGTAATTCCTACATCTATTATTTGAACAATACCAACTAATTTAGAAGGATGATCTTGCCAGAAGTATTTGCGTGTTCTTGTAATTAAAACAATCAGCATTGCACTTAATACAAGATATACATATACCATTGTTGAAACAGTTCCGTGACTCCAACCGTGAGTATTTAGATACCATACGAAAATAACTCCAATGATTGTCCAACCAGCAGCTAATGAAAAGGCAATTTTAGCAAGACGAGCCATATTCCAGTTTTCTGGTTTATAAGTAATATGTGTACGATCAGTACCAATCATCATGGTTACCATGTTGTTCATGATAGTGTAGATAACCATTGCGTTAAGAGCCATTGGCAAGTATCCAAAGAAAAGATAACCAAAAGTCAATAGCATGGTTAATTCAGCAGTTCTAGCGAGTTTGGTTAGTGACCAAGTGGTCATTCTTTGATATACACGGTGACCAGCATCTAAAATTTTAATAATTGATGATAAACCATCATCAAGAAGTACCATTTTACTTGAGCGTTTTGCAACATCAGCGGCATTTGATACTGCAATCCCCACTTCTGCTTGCTTGAGGGCAGGCGAATCATTAACGCCGTCACCCGTCATTCCAACTATGTATCCTTTATCTTGGAAGAACTTAACCATTCTTAATTTATCTTCTGGTAAAACATCCGCAATACCTGCTAAATCTTTAATATCAACATTATTGTTGAAGTCATGAATTGAGATTACTTCTCCAGTTAAATCAACTTGCTTAGCAACTGCCGCAGCAGTTCGTTGATTATCACCTGTAAGCATAATAGGGTGGATACCACGCTTTTTAAGTTCATTTAAGGCTTGTTTAGAGTCTTTTCTAACTTTATCTTGTAAAATGAAAACTCCAGCTAACTTGTTATCAATTAAGACAGCTACAGAACGGCCAGCTTTAAAATCAATATTAGCAGTTTTGGTGTTAGCATCTGTGTCAATTAATGATAGTTGCTTAAAACTTCCTAATTTAATATTATGTCCATTAGCTTCAGCCATTGAATAACCAGTATTTGAAGTAAATGGTTCAAATTTATCTGGATTTTTAATAGCTAATCCTTTGGATAAAATATATTCATCAAGCGCCACATCAATGATACTTTTATTTCTTTGATCGATAGCAGCAGATACCAAAGATAAGACTTCATTATCACTTAAATTTGAAAAATTATTCCAACTAGCTACACTTGTTTTATTTTCGGTAATAGTACCAGTTTTATCAAGAAGCAACAAGTTTAAATTTGCGGCATCTTGAATCCCAGTTAAATCAGCTGTTAATACACCTTCTTTACTTAAACGAGTTGCTTCAAATGAATTTGATAAAGCAAAAGTAGATGGCATTGCAACTGGAATTGATGCTATAAACATCATTGCCAAGAATGGCAACATATCAATAAAGTTTGCAAAGTCTCCACCTTTAATAAAACTAGCAATAATAATTACTAAAGTTAAAATCCCATCTAAAAGACAAAGATAGTAAATAATTTTAGTTAATAATTGTTGTAAGTGACCAGGAGCAGCTGAATTATTAATCAAATTAATTGTTTTACCGCTACGTGAGTTTTTACCAGTTGCAGTGACAATTGCAAGACCATTTCCTTCAACTACTGTAGTCCCTGCATAAGCTTCACTATCTATATGTTTTTTTACAGGATCAGATTCACCAGTAATTGAACTTTCGTCAAAAGACATATTGCCAGATATAATTTTTACATCAGCTGAAACCACATCGCCTCGTTGAAGACTGATTAAGTCTCCTACGACTAATTTTTTAGAATTGAGTTTAATCCATTTACCGTCTCGTTCAACTGCAACAGTAGGTGTTAGTTGATGTGAGATATTATTTAAAACTTTTCTGGATTGTTTTTTCTTAGATGCACCATTCCAAGCAGCAAATAGTAGCATTGCTAATACAAATAGGGCTTGAATTCTTTTTCCTAAAATAAATTCAAGAATTAATGCACCTTCTAGGATCCACGCAGATAAGTTCCATAATTTTCCAACAAATTCTTTCCAAAAATTGTACTTTGGTTCAGGAACTTCGTTTAATCCATCTTTTTGAAGTAGTTTTTCTGCTTCGAGTTGGCTTAGACCATGAATTTTTTCAGCCATTTTTGACTCCCTTTCTTATTAAGTAACCTTATCTAAAGTAGCATAGATATTGCAAACAGGGAAATATTTCATTAATATAAACGTTATATAAATATTTGATATTAAAAGGTGGAGAAAACAATTTTATGAATTTGAAACAGTTACGCTATTTTTTAGCAGTAGCCGAAGAAAAACAAATCACAGCTGCCGCAAAGCGTTTATTTATTGCGCAGCCACCATTAAGTTACCAGTTGAAACAATTGGAAAAAGAGCTCGATGTTCAATTATTCGTACGTACTGCTCATGGAATAGAACTAACTGATGCGGGGCATGAATTACAATCATATGCAGAAAAGATTGTTGGTTTAGCAGAAACAGCAAAAGATCAAGTTAAAAAAACTTCCCAGGGAGAATTTGGAACTATAAAAATTGGTTCCGCATCTTCTTCAGTTGGAGAATTACCATCAGATAAATTTAAACAATTGGTAAGGTTTTATCCTAATATTTCTTTCGATATTTATGAAGAGAACACATTTGGGGTTTTAGAAAAATTGGCAAATAATACTATTGATTTAGGAATAGTACGCACACCTTTTAATAGGCGAGGACTTGATAGTAAGACAATTACTAATGAAAAAATGATGGCAATTACAATTAATCCGGTAATTTTAGAGCAACAAGAAATTACTTTGAATGAACTAGTAAAACAACCGTTAATAATTTATAGAAGATTTGAGAATATTTTTAATGAAAGTTTTGCTCATCAAGGATTAAAACCTTTTTATGCTGTAAAATGTGATGACTCACGTACTGCAATTCTTTGGGCACAAAAGGGGATGGGAGTTGCATTAGTTCCAGAGTCAATAGCTAATTTATATGCTCAAGATTGTAAAATACCAGTGAAGCATGTTAATTGGGAAACTCATCTAGAATTAGTATGGCGAAAAGGGCAGATTTCTCCATTAGTAAAAAGAATAATTAATTTATTTTAGATATACAAAAAAGCTCGCATATGCGAGCTTTTTTATTTGGTTTAAACTAACGTTAAAATTAGTCTAAGTCAACGTTGTCTGGGAAGAATGCCAAACGTTCACCCTTACCAAGTTCTTCTTCGATTTCAAGTAAACGGTTGTACTTTTCAACACGTTCTGAACGAGCTGGAGCACCAGTCTTAAGTTGACCACCGTTGATAGCAACAGCAAAGTCAGCGATGAAAGTGTCACCAGTTTCACCTGAACGGTGAGAAATCATAGTGTTGTAACCATTCTTACGTGAAAGACGAATAGTTTCAAGAGTTTCAGTAACAGTACCGATTTGGTTCAACTTAATAAGTGAAGCGTTACCAGCACCTTGGTGAATAGCCTTGTTCAAAAGCTTAGGGTTAGTACAAATGAAGTCGTCAAGAACGATTTGGATACGGTCCTTGTGGCTTTCAGTGAACTTAACCATACCTTCTACGTCGTTTTCGTCGTATGGGTCTTCCATAGAAATTAATTCTGGGAATTCGTCAAGCAACTTGTCGTAGTAGTCAGCTAATTCTTCATCAGTAAGAACCTTACCTTCAAGGTGGTACTTACCGTCTTCCTTGTTGTAGAAGTATGAAGCAGCACAGTCACATGCAATAGCGATATCTTCACCTGGCTTGTAACCAGCCTTGATGATTGATTCGTGAAGGGCCTTCAAAGCTTCTTCAGAGTTCTTCATGTTAGGAGCGAAACCACCTTCATCACCTAAGCCAGTTTCGTAACCCATGTCTTCAAGAACCTTCTTCAAAGTGTGGTATACGTTAACGATCTTTTCAAAACCATCACGGAATGAAGTCTTAGCAACTGGAGTGATCATGAATTCTTGAATGTCGATACCGTTGTCAGCGTGTTCACCACCGTTGATAACGTTGTGGAAAGTTTGTGGCATTTCAAGGTCAGTACCACCAAGGTAACGGTACAATGGTTGGTGAGTATCCTTAGCTGCAGCTGCTGCAGTAGCCATAGATACACCCAAGATTGCGTTAGCACCAAGACGACCCTTGTTTTCAGTACCGTCTAAAGCAATCATAGTAGCGTCAATGTTTGCTTGGTCGTGTGGGTCCATACCCTTCAAAGCCTTGTTAATTTCAGTGTTAACGTTGTTAACAGCCTTCATAACACCTTTACCACCAAGACGAGCATCGCCGTCACGTAATTCAACAGCTTCGTTTTCACCAGTTGAAGCACCTGAAGGAACTTCAGCCTTACCTACGACACCGTTTGAAAGGGTAACGAAAACTTCAACAGTTGGGTTACCACGTGAGTCAAAAATTTCAAGTGCATGAACATTTTCAATGACTGATTTTAACATCAAAAAACCTCCTAAAATATTATGATGCAATATTGATTAAAATTATAGTTGCATCATCCAGAGCAAATTGCTCATTGGTTACAACACAAATTTTAGCCTAAGTTTTTAATTGTGTAAACTGTTGTAAGCGGTTTACATTTTAAATTTTGTTAAAGTGCAATTTCTTTGCAAATAAATTTGAGTTATGATATACATATAGTAGTAAAGTACACTAATGTTTGATAAGGATTTAATTATGGAAAAAGTACGTTTAATTTTAGATTCTAGTTCAAATGAAAAAACAAATGTAAAAAATAATTTATATGTTGTTCCATTAACAATTTCTTTCAATGGAAAGGAATTTCGTGATGATGAAAATCTTGACTTAGATGCTTTTTTAAAGGATATGCAAGCTAATAATGAAGCTGGTAAAAGTTCATGTCCAAGTATTGATGATTGGCTAAAAGCACTTGAAGGCAGTGAAAAAGCTATTATTTTAACACTTACTAGTGGAATGAGCGGTAGCTATTCCTCAGCTCTTCAAGCTAAGAGTATGTATGAAGAACAGCATCCGACAAGTAAAGTCATTGTTGTAGATACGCGCTCAGCGGGCCCTGAATTGGCAATAATTCTGCAAGGTATTGAAAAGTTATTAAACGAAAAAATTCGATTTGTAGATTTAGAACAAAAAATAGCCGAACTTCGAATGAAAACTCATTTATTATTCGTATTGCAGTCACTTCATAATCTTTCTTTAAATGGAAGAGTATCACCGGCAGTTGCAAAGATTGCTAAAATGATGAATATTAAAATTGTTGGTACTGCAAATAAGGAAGGAAAACTAGAACCTCTTGCAAAAGCTCGTGGAATGAAAAAAGCACTTAAAGAAGTGCTAAAACAAATGGAAAATATGAATTATCAAGGCGGCGAAGTTATTATTGACGAGTGTAAAAATGAAAAAGATGCTCAAACTTTAAAGGAAAAGATTTTAGAAAAGTTTCCTGATGCTAATGTAAAGATTCGTCCAACTTTAGGTCTGTGTAGCTTCTATGCAGAAGAAGGTGGTTTGATGATTGGTTTCCATGAGTAATTATAAAAAGCAACTAGTTAATAGTTGCTTTTTATAGTGCGCTCATAAAAATTTGAGTTGTAATGCTAAAACAACAAATTGCTAAACTTGTTGCACCGATAATATCTGATGGGTAGTGAGCTTTTAAACTTAATCTTGAAATTACCACCATCATCCAAATTATTATTAATAGTGAAATAAAACCTAGTCCATATTTAGTTCCAAATAATTGGATTAGGATTAATCCCATTGTAGTCGCTCCAAGAACATGACCACTAGGAAAGCTGTAGCCATTTTCTAGTGCTGAATGTTTATATGGACGCTGACGATGCATATATTTTTTTAAAACAATTCCTGTTGCATCTGCAAATCCTAAAGTTGCTAAAACCCAAAGGGCAAGTATAACTTCATCATTGTTTAATAAAACACTTGCCAATAAAACAGCCCAAATTACCATTAATTTTGGATCATTTAAAAAAGCTATTATTTGCCAACCAAACCCATCTCGTTTATGAACAAGTTTATGGTGAAGGATATGGTCATAAAGATTAAAAAGGCGAGAATATTTAATAGCACAGATCAAAATTAATAATAAAATAGCTGAAAATAAAACTACTATCCAATTAACTTTTTCCAAAATCAAATCCTCAACATATATTTAAATTACACTTTCAAGGATATTTTAACAGGAAAATCGTTGGATAGTAGTTTCTTGGTTAAAACTTAATAATTTAGTTTTGTTTATTAAAAATGGTCTCGTCTTTCATTTCAAAGCAAATCAAATTAGATGAATCTAAATCTTCTTTATTCATATCTATTTGATTGATTTGTTTATTATTATAAGTTGTATAGTAAAAGAGTCCTTTTTCTAAGTTAGCACAATCAGTATAAATAGTATATTCAAAAGTATCAGGAGACACTTCATCTAGACCTTTTGGTTGTTCGACAGCATGTAGAATATGGAAATAATTTCTGACTGTTTCTTCTTCAGTAGTTGAATTAGTTGGAGCATGGAACTTAGCAAATGTTGCTCTTACAAAGCGAGATGATGAATCCATTCCGCCTGGCAAGTTATGTGAGGCTAAGGCGCGGCTATAGTTATCGAGTTTTAATCCAGGAGCTAAGGTGTTTTTATGAACACTTGGAGATACTTCTTGATAATTATTTAAGCCAAAAAGTTGCTGTGGGAATGATGGATTATTAGTTAAAACCCCAGCAGGATTATCATAAATATGTAACCCATCTTTATCAGATTCAAGTACAATTGATTTACCGCTTTTATCAGCTAATAACCAATGAAGAGGAGAAAGGGGCATATTTTTAGCAAAGCTAATATTTACTAAATTTACATTTTTTAAAAGTTCTTTTGCTTCATCAATATTTTTTGCTTGACCTAAAATCCATGGAATAATTTCAAAAGGACTAACATTATCTTTACCACTAACTTCATCTGGATAGTAAGCATTTCCTGCATAAGCAAGTCCAGCCATACCAAGTCCTTTTTCATTAGCCGCATCAAAATATAAAGGATAATTATCAGCAACATCTGCTATTCCAATTATTGCATAGTGATTAGCTAGATTATCAACTTTTCGAAACTTTAAATTATAGTTTCTAGGTGTAATAGCAACTTGCTGACCATATGAAATTTCATAATCTAAGTTGCGACCAAAATAATGGTTATTTGGACTGAAAATTATAGATGTACACATAGGCTTTCACACTTTCTAAATACCTAATAATACTATGACTATCATAAACTAATTAAAGTATAAATCAACAATTTGCTTGCGATATTTAAAATAATTGATATAATTAAAACAGTTATGGAGTGTTGGCAGAGTGGTAATGCACCGGACTCGAAATCCGGCGAACCAAGTTTTCCTTGGCGCGCAGGTTCAAATCCTGTACACTCCTTAAGATTTTTGCTTATATTGATAAAAGCACACTTTGTACATTTGTGTACGAAGCGTGCTTTTTACTTGTGCGTTTAAAGTATAAAAGAATATTTGTTGCCAGTGTTTATTAAAATGGTAAAATTATATTTTGTTTAGTAAATTAATATAACGAGGGAAGATATGACAACAATTAAAGATATTGCAACTAAGGCGAATGTTTCTCCAGCAACTGTTTCGAGAGTTTTAAATTATGATAAAAATCTAGCTGTTAACGATTCTACTAAAAGAAGAATTTTTCAAATAGCTGAAGAATTGCATTATCAAAAAAATAAAAAAATTCGAAAAGCAAACTTAAAAACGATAGCAATCGTATTATGGTGTAATCGAGATCAAGAAATCAAAGACTTGTATTATTATTCAATTAGAACTGGAATTGAAGACCAAGCAAAGACTTTTGGCTATCAAGTTCAAGTATATTATGATTCAGATAATTTAGATTCTTTAGAAAAAAGTATTGGAATTGTAGCAATCGGCTATTCTCAATATTCACAAACACGATTAAATAAAATTAAAAATGCTAACAAGCCTTTGGTATTTGTTGATGAAGATACTTTACATAAAGGTGAATGCTGCGTAATATCAGATTTCCATACGTCAATTATTGAAGTGATTGATCATTTCTTAAATCATGGCCAAACTAAGATTGGGATGCTGGCTGGTGATTTATATGATAATTTTGATAAGGATAATTTAATAGATTTTCGTTTCCAAGGTTATAAAAAATATATGTTGAGTAAAAAACTTTACGATGTAAATAATGTATATGTTGGGAAGTTTACTCCTGATTCAGGCTATCTTGCTACTCAAAAAATGATTAGAGATAATAACATCCCGACTGCATTAGTGATTTCTAATGATGCAATGGCAATTGGAGCTTTAAAAGCTTTTCGTGAAGCTAATATAAAAGTGCCGGAAGATGTAAGCATTATTTCCTTCAATGATACTACTGCTGCAGAATTTGCAAATCCATCTTTAAGTAGTGTTCATGTTAATACTCAAGAAATGGGTAGGGCAGGAATGAAGATTTTACAAGATTTACTTAGTGATGATGTAAAAGTACCTTATAAGATTGTAATGGATACTAATTTAGTATTGAGAGAAAGTAGCGTTAATTAATGAAAAACTAGTCAGAGGATTTTGACTAGTTTTTTTGATTGACCTTGAAAAATGTCAATATCCATAATAAAATATTAAAGATTTAATAAATCGTGTTTTGAAAAATTTAATAATAAGGATAGATTTTTATGGAAGAAAAAAAGACAATTCCTAAGCTGAAACGAACCATGACTGCTGGTCAAATGGAAATGATTTCTTTAGGTGGAGCAATTGGTGTCGGTTTATTTATGGGATCTACTTCAACCATTAAATGGACTGGTCCTTCTGTTTTACTAGCATATATGTTCGTAGGGCTGATTTTGTATATTGTTATGCGTGCTCTTGGAGAAATGTTGTATATTAATCCAGGTACGGGTTCATTTGCAGATTATGCTACAGAATACGTACATCCATTAGCGGGATATATGGCTGAATGGGCGAATGTGTTTGAATATATTGTTGTAGGGATGTCTGAAGTTGTTGCGGCAACTGAATACCTTAAGTATTGGTGGCCTAATATAAGTGCGCTTTGGTCGGGGATAATAATAATTGCATTTTTACTTTTAGCAAACTTAGCAAGTGCTAAAGCTTATGCTTCATTGGAATTCTGGTTTGCAATGATTAAGGTTGTAACTATTATTTTAATGATTATATTAGGATTTATTGTAATTTTCTTTGGTATTGGAAATGGTGGGAAGCCAACAGGATTTAGCAATTTATGGAGTCATGGCGGTTTCTTCACTGGAGGAGTTAAAGGATTCTTCTTTTCAATGTCTATTATTGTAGGTTCTTATGAAGGGATTGAGCTTTTAGGAATTTCTGCAGGTGAAGTTGCCCAGCCACAAAAGGCAATTGTAAAAAGTGTCAAATCTGTTTTATTAAGAATTTTAATTTTCTATGTTGGTGCAATTTTTGTAATTGTTACTATTTATCCATGGAATAAATTAGATAGCTTGGGTTCACCATTTGTAACTACATTTGCTAAGGTTGGAATTACAGCAGCTGCTTCAATTATTAACTTTGTTGTTTTAACAGCTGCTTTATCTGGAGCAAACTCTGGAATTTACTCTTCAAGTAGAATGTTGTTTAAATTATCTCATGACGGAGATGCGCCAAAGATTTTTAAACATATTTCTAAAAGAATTGTTCCTGACCGTGCGATTATGGGTATTTCAAGTGGAATTTTTATCGGATTTATCTTAAATACAATTGCATCCCAATTTAACCACTCAGCAAGTGATTTATTTGTGGTTGTGTTCAGTTCATCCGTATTGCCGGGAATGGTTCCATGGTTTGTGATTTTATTAGCGGAATTGCGTTTCCGTCGTCACAATAAAGATATAATGGCTGATCACCCATTTAAATTACCACTATATCCATTTTCTAATTATTTTGCATTTTTAATGCTATTAGTAATTGTAATCTTTATGTTTATTAATCCAGATACTAGGATTTCTGTTTTAGCTGGAGCTTTAGTATTAATTGCTGCAGCTGTAGTATATTTAGTTCGTCATCGTGGCGAAAACACAAAATCTTGAGTTTGTATTATCTAACTCTACAAGATATGGTAGTCTATTAAGTAAACTATTAAAGAAAGAGGATTTACTGATGGCTACTTTAGAAACACCATATCTTGAACTTTTACGAAAAATTATGACTGACGGTCATGAAAAAATGGACCGTACAAAAATAGGCACTCGCAGTTTATTTGGTGCACAGATGCGCTTTGATTTGTCTCAAGGCTTTCCAATTCTGACCACCAAGCGAGTGCCTTTTGGTTTGATTAAAAGTGAACTTTTATGGTTTTTAAGAGGAGATACAAATATTCGCTTTTTATTAGAGCATAATAATCATATTTGGGATGAATGGGCATTTAAAAACTGGATTACAAGTAATGATTATCAAGGACCCGATATGACTGATTTTGGGTTAAGAGCTTCAGAAGATCCAGAATTTAAAAAAGTTTATCAAAAAGAAATGAAAAAATTTAATCAAAAGATTCTTGATGATGAAAATTTTGCCAATAAATATGGAAATTTGGGAAATGTTTATGGAGCACAATGGCGTCATTGGCAAAAACGCACAGGAGGCTTTATTGATCAGATTCAAAATGTTATTGAGCAAATTAAATATACACCTAATTCTAGACGGTTAATTGTAAGTGCTTGGAATCCTGAAGATATTCCAGCAAGTGCGTTGCCTCCATGTCATGTTCTATTTCAGTTCTATGTTGTAAATAACAAATTGAGTCTACAGCTTTATCAAAGAAGTGGAGATATGTTTTTAGGAGTTCCATTTAATATTGCTAGTTATTCATTATTGCTACATTTAATTGCTCGAGAAACTAATCTTGAAGTAGGAGAATTCATTCATACTTTAGGAGATGCACACATTTATAGTAATCATTTTAATCAAGTAAATGAACTGTTATCAAAAAAGCCGTATGATTCACCTACATTGTGGTTAAATCCAGCTAAAACTTCTATTCAAGATTTTGAAATGTCAGATATTAAATTGCTTGATTATAAGCATCATTCAACTATTAAAGCTCCCGTAGCTGTTTAAGGAGAGAATAATGATTACTTTTGTATGGGCAGAAGATAAAAAACATCAAATTGGATATCAAGGACACTTGCCATGGTTTTTGCCAGCTGATTTAAAATATTTTAAGAAGGAAACGATGGGACATCCCATTTTAATGGGAAGAAAAACTTTTGATAGCTTACCTCGTGTTTTACCAGGTCGTCTCCATCTAGTATTAACTCGTAGTCAAGAGTTCAAAGATAAGTATCGTGATAATCAACAAGTAATAGTATTTTTAAATCAAGAGGAGTTATTTACATACTTAAAAAAACACCAAAATGAGGATATTTGTGCTATTGGTGGAGTAAGTATATTTAAAATATTACGTGATAAGGTTGATTGTTTGAAAAGGACAGTAATAGATGCTAGTTTTAAGGCAGATACAGAGATGCCACAGATTGATTATTCTCAATTTAATTTAGTTAAAGAGGAAAATCATGAAGCGGACAATAAAAATGAATATGCTTATTCGTTTTTGACTTATGTTAGAAAGGACAAAGATCATGGATAAAATTATTTATTCTGGCATTATCTTGTTGATAGATATTGCAATCTTCATCATGTTGATTGTTGCTGCAATGCACACCGCATGGTTATGGTGGGCAGTTGTTGGACAGATTATTGTCAGTTACGGCGTCTTTGACTGGCATATGGGTATTATCCATAAATTTAAAGCACACCATGCTGCAGCCTAGTTAATATTTTGTAAAAGAATCTCGTTATTAGCGAGATTCTTTTTGTTTTCCGTTATAATATATAGAAAATCATCCTTAAGTAACGGAGTTATATATGGATTTTAAACGAACAAATATTGAAACAGGATTAACTCAAGATGAAGTAAAAGAACAAGTTTCTCAAGGGCATGTAAATAAATCTATTGATGATCAATTCAAAACAACAAGTCAAATAATTAGTGAGAATGTCTTTACTTATTTTAATCTGATATTTTTAGTATTATCAATTTTATTAGTTATGGTAGGAGCTTACCGTGATTTAACTTTTTTGCCAGTAATTATTTTGAATACGATTATTGGAATTATACAAGAAATCCGTGCTAAAAAAATTCTAAGTAAATTAAATGTAATGAATGCAACTGAGACAGTTGTAGTACGTGATAGTAAAGAATATAAAATTCCAATTGAACAGCTAGTAAAAAATGATATCGTTAAATTGCAAACAGGGGATCAAATTCCTGGTGATGGAGAAGTTGTTAAGGGCAATATTCGCGTGAATGAAGCTCTTTTGACTGGTGAAGCCGATGAAATCATTAAAACTGTTGGTTCTGATTTAATGTCTGGTTCTTTTGTTGTTTCTGGTACAGCTTATATGCAATTAGAGAAAGTAGGAAAAGAATCATATATTTCTAAATTAACCATGAAAGCTAAAGAAATGGGAAGTACTGAACAATCAAAAATGGTTCAGGCAATTAACCGTTTAGTTAAATGGGTCGGAATAATTATTATTCCTTTGGGAATAGCTCTTTTTTGCCAAAGTTACTTTTTTAATCATGCTGGAATTGAACGCAGTATTGTATCAATGGAAGCGGCAATTATTGGTATGATTCCGGAAGGATTGTATTTACTAACTACCATTGCTTTGGCTTTAGCTGCTACTCGTCTTGCACAAAAGCAAGTAATGCTTCATGATATGAAAAGTGTTGAAACTTTAGCTAGAGTTAATGTTTTATGTGTTGATAAAACAGGAACTATTACAGAGCCAAAAATGGCAGTTGAAAAAGTAATTAAAGCAAAAGATACAAAAGTTAAAAACTTAAATCGAGTAATTGGTGATTTTGCACAAAATATGCCAGCAGATAATGTAACTATGAAAGCAATTAGTAGCTACTTTAATAAAGGAACTGGAAAAATTGCTAGCGGAATTGTTCCTTTTACATCTGTAAATAAGTATTCAGGTGTAGTTTTTGATAATTATACTTTGATTATAGGTGCTCCAGAGATGGTTTTGAGGGAGCAATTTGATGGGTATAAAGCAGATTTTGAAAAATATGCTGCAGAAGGCTATCGTGTATTAATTGTGGCTAAATATTTTGCGGCACTTAGTGAAGAAAATTCACATTTGAGTGATGAAGTAGAAGTTTTAGGTTATATATTATTATCTAATCCAATTAGAAAAGAAGCTAAGAAAACTTTCGAATATTTTGCAAAGCAAGGGGTAGAAATAAAAGTTATCTCAGGTGATAATCCTGTAACTGTTGCTAGAGTTGCAAATCAAGCTGGAATTAATCATGCTGATAAATATATTGATGCTCAAACTATCAAAGATGGAGAATATGAGGAAGCTGTTAAAAAATATTCTGTTTTTGGTCGAGTAAAACCTGAACAAAAGAGAAAATTTATTGCAGCTCTTCAAAAATCTGGTAACACTGTAGCAATGACTGGAGACGGAGTTAATGATATTTTAGCAATGAAAAAAGCCGATTGCTCAATTGCAATGGCATCTGGTAATAGTGCGGCAGTTCAAGCTTCACAAGTGGTTTTACTAGATTCTAATTTTGCTAAAATGCCAATGGTAGTTAATGAGGGACGCCGAGTAGTTAATAATATTCAAAGATCAGCTAGTTTGTTTTTAGTTAAAAATATTTTTAGCTTTTTAATGGCAATATTTTCATTGATGATGGTGATTAATTATCCTTTGCAACCTGCCCAGATAACTTTAATTTCAGCGTTTACAATTGGAATGCCGTCATTTCTTTTAGCTTTAGAAAGTAATCATAATCGTATTCGTGGCCAGTTTATTCCAAATGTTTTATCAAAGTCTATCCCTGGTGGAATAACAGATATGCTGGCAGTGGGTGTGATGGTAATGGTGGGACTTTATTTGGATTTAGATCATGATCAGGTTGGAACTACGGCAACTATTCTTTTGATTGCGGTAGGGATGATGGTAATGTATCATATTTCAGCTCCACTTAATAAATTCCGTTTCAGTGTTATGATGCTCTCACTTGCTTGTATAATTTTATCAATTGCCTTTTTACCAAAAGTTTTTGCATTGAAAATGATTACACCAAAAGCAATTTTCATTTTATTTATTTTATTTTTTGCTGCAACAACAATATTTAGATGGCTATCAAAAATCATGGATGGAGTTAGTGAAATGTTTGTAGTTTATGATCAAAAAGGCCAAAGTATTACCTTAGGTGAACTAAAAGAAGCATATGAACGTGGAAAAAAAGAAGTTGCTTAAAAAATTAAATTAATTGTTGACAAGATTAAATCCAGATGATAAATTAATTTACAACAAATAATAAAACACATCTCGAAAAGCTGAGTAACTAACTATTTGCTTATAAAGAGAGGCGACATTGTGGTGAAAGTCGCTAAGTAAATACTAGTGAATATGGGCTTGGAATGATGACTATAGGTGACTTTTAGAAGCCTAGAGCGGGTTTGCAGCCGTTATAATTGCAGGCTATTTTTGTAGCTAGTGAGGGTTATTGCGTGAGCAATAGCTAAATTAAAGGTGGTAACACGAGCACTCGTCCTTGAATAAGGATGGGTGCTTTTTTAATACAAAAAAATGGAGGATATTGGAATATGAGAAAGAGAAGACGAAGAAATACGATTATCTGGTCAATAATTGGGTTTGTAATTTTAGTAGCTGGATGGTTTAGTTTTGGACCAGGAATTAATACAAAGTCTCAAGACAAGGTAGTAACTGTTGGTATTGTTGGTGAAAGTAAACAAGAGGAAGCAATTTGGAAAAGTGTTGCTAAAACTGCCAAAGAAAAATATGGCATTACTGTTCAAACAAAGAACTTTACCGATTATAATCAGCCAAACAAAGCTTTGAAGAGTAATGATGTCGATTTGAATGCGTTTCAACATTATGCTTTCTTAAAATCTTGGAATCAATCAAATGGTGGCGGTGTCACTGCAATTGGTAAAACCTACATTGCGCCTATTCGTTTGTATTCAAGAAAATATCATAAATTAAGTGACTTACCGGACGGTGCAACAATTGCTGTCCCAAATGATGCAACTAATGAATCTAGAGCTTTATTTGTATTGAAAAATGCTGGTTTGATTACTTTAAGAAAAGGAAAAAAATTAGTCACTGTAGCTGATATTGTTAAAAATCCAAATAATTTAAAAATTAAAGAAGTTAATGCTGAACAAACAGGACGTGTTTTGTCATCAGTGGATGCTTCGATTGTTAATAATGATTATGCAAGTCCTGCAGGATTAACTGATAAGCAAACAATTTATATAGAGCCTGTTAATAAGGATTCTGAAGAATGGATCAATATTATTTGTGCTAAAAAAGGCCAAGAAAATAATAAAGCTTATCAAGATGTAATTAAGGCATATCAAACGACTGCAACTAAGAAGCTTTACCATAAATTCTATGGTAATAAGCAAGTAGCAGCATGGGATATTAAGTTAAAATAAGGGGAGTTGAAAAAGAATGGGAATTATTAACATTAAAAATGTCGATGTTGATTTTTATCAAAAAAAGAAAATTGTAAAAGCAGTAAAAGATGTCTCTTTAGAAATTGAAAAAGGTGACATTTATGGAGTAGTTGGTTTTTCTGGAGCTGGTAAATCAACTTTGGTTAGAACTATCAATCTTTTACAAAAACCAAGCGCTGGAGATATTACGGTTAATGGGGTTGAATTTGTAAAAAATGGTAAGCAGGTTATTTCTAATAAAAATTTGCAATTAGAAAGACGAAAAATTGGCATGATTTTCCAACATTTTAATTTACTCAATGAAACTACAGTCTTGGAAAATGTTGCTTTTGCTTTAAAACATGCCAAACTCAGTGATGAAGAACTTGAAAAGCGTTCATTAGAATTATTAGAACTTGTAGATTTAAAAGATAAAGCTGATTTTTATCCAGTTGAACTTTCTGGTGGTCAACAACAACGTGTAGCAATTGCCAGAGCTTTAGCAAATCAACCTGATATTTTGATTTCTGATGAGGCAACGAGTGCCTTAGATCCACAAAATACGCAACAAATTTTAGACTTACTTAAAAAGCTAAATAAAAAATTAGGATTAACTGTTATACTTATTACTCATGAAATGGATGCCGTTAAAAAAATCTGTACTAAAGTAGCAGTAATGGAAAAAGGACGAGTAATTGAGAAAGGTAGTTTGCGTCAAATTTTCTTACATCCACAAAAAGAGCTTACTAAGAAGTTTGTAGGTGGTTCTCTTGAAGCAATTTCAACATTAAATTCACTCAATCTTGATCGCTTAAGTAAAGATGAGGCCATTTATCAATTAGTTTATAGTATTGGCAATGTTACTAAGTCAATTATTATTGAGCTTTACCGTAAAATTGGCGCGGAAGCAAGTATGCTTTATGGAAATGTGGAACTTTTAAATGATGAGCCAATTGGAACCTTGGTAGTATTAATTAAAGGTGATTCAGAAAAGCAAGAAAAAGCGCGTGAGTTTTTAGAAAAACAAAATGTTACAATTACACGTTTAGATGAGAAGGGGAATGTATATGATCAATTGGATAGATAAATTTTTGCCAAATGTAGCTCAGCTTGGTTGGGGAGGAGATGCTGGTTGGGGTACCAGTATTTTCCAAACATTGTTTATGACATTTTGGTCAGCAATCTTTGGTGGAGTATTAGGAATTATTTTTGGAGTAATTTTAGTTTTAACTAAAGAAGGTGGCGTACGACCTAATAAGTTTTGGTTTAATGTATGCGATAAGCTTGTATCAGTATTTAGAGCGATTCCATTTATTATCTTAATGGCATTTATAGCTCCAGTAACTCAAAAAATTGTCGGTACTCAAATTGGTATGAAAGCAGCTTTAGTACCACTTACCTTAGGAGTATTTCCATTTTATGCAAGACAAGTTCAAGTAGCACTTGAAAGTGTAGATACGGGTAAAATTGAAGCTGCAGAAAGCTTAGGAGCAACAACTGGTGACATCATATTTGATGTATATATTCGTGAAGCTCGTTCAGAACTTATCAGGGTATCAACTGTAACTATCATTAGTTTGATTGGACTTACAGCGATGGCTGGAGCTATTGGAGCAGGTGGTCTTGGTAATACTGCTATCTCATATGGATATAATCGCTTTAACAGTGATGTTACTATTGTAGCTACCATTTTAGTAGTTATCTTGATTTTTATTGTTCAAGTTGTAGGAGATTTCTTTGCTAAAAGATTAAATCATCAAAATAGATAAAATATTAGAATAAGTAAAAGCACATCTTCAGATATAGAAGATGTGCTTTTTAATTTATATATTTTTACCAAACGAATAGTCCAATCATAGCAGCGGATAAAAGTGATACTAAAATTCCAGAAATTAATAAGTAAATTACATTTTTTGAAATTAAGTCATTCTTTTCCTTATTTACCATTCCTTTAAAAGCTGCAATGATCATTCCCAAAGTTGAGAAGTTAGCGAAACTTGTCACGAATGCAGTAAGTACTGCTTGATAGTGAGGATTAAAAGTATGGATAGTTTTAGTTACTTGACCCATAACAACGAATTCATTAGTAACTAATTTAGTTCCCATATATTGAGCAAATTGGAAAGCATTTTCGTGAGATAATCCCATTAACCAAGCAAATGGATACATTATAATTCCCAATAAGTGCTCAAGAGAAAGCCAAGGATTAATTAAACCTAAAACTTTATTAATAAGTGCAGCTAAGGCAACGAATGCTACTACATTTGCAGTAATAATTAAAATTAGCTTTCCTGCTCCTAAAATTGAATCACCCAAGAATGAAAAGAAGGGTTCTTTTTTAGGTTTTCCATTTTTATCAGTGTCGCCAATTTCTTCTTCAGCAACCGCCTCAGAACTTCCCATGGTTGCAATAGTATCTTCTTCTTTAGGTACTTTAACTGGGTTAAGCAGAGCTGTAACAATCAAAGCATTGATTACATTGACTGGAATTGCTGTCAAGATGTATTGTGCTGGCATCATTTCAGTATATGAACCAATAATTGATGCAGTAACACAACTCATTGACATCATTGCTAAAGTAAGATTACGTTGAGCATTCATTTTTTTTAGTTGAAGTGATGAAACAGCTAGAGCTTCGGTATTTCCTAAAAACATCATTTCAACTGCAAAGAATGATTCGAATTTAGGCTGTCCTGTAAGCCATGATAATCCTTTACCTACCCATTTAATAATAAATGGTAGAATGCCGATGTAAGTTAAAATGTCGAATAATGGAACAATCATTAAAATTGGCATTAAAACTTGGAAGAACCAATCCATTTGCTTAGTCTCAACAGCACTTGGAAAAGCAAATTTGATTCCTTGATATGCAACTTGCATTAATTGATCAAACATTGTTGCCGCTCCGCTAACAATAGCACGACCTATTGAAAAGCTAGTCAAAAACCAAGCAAGAACAATGTTAAATATAATCATTGTAACCACACCACGCCAGTTAATTGACTTCTTATCTTTTGAGCATAGCCAGCCAATAAGGAGAAAAACCAAGAGACCGACTATATTAATGGCTAAATACAATAGATACACCTCTTCTAATAAAAACAAACGGTATGTAAAGATTTTTCTTATTTATAAATATACTATACTAAATAGTCTAAAAAGCAACAATTTTAATAAAAAAAGCCCAGAAAATTCGATTTCTGAGCTTTTGTTTAATGAATTGTCATAAATTTCTGCATAAATATAAATAAAAAGGAAAACGTTATAAAAAATCATAATTTTTAAATACTTAAAAATAAGTAAAAATTTTTAAAATTATTGAAAAAGAAAGCTCTTACATGTATGATAAAAGTTGAAAATAAGATAAGTTATCAATAAAATAAAAGAAAATATAAAAAGGAGATATTCACATGACTGAAGAATACCGTGTTGAATCAGACACTATTGGTCCTGTTAAAATTCCAAAAGAAGCTTTATGGGGTCCGCAAACTGAACGTAGTCGCAATAACTTCCCAAGTGGTGAATTAATGCCACTTGCTATTGTACGTGCATTTTTACATTTGAAAAAAGCAGCTGCTGAAAGTAACGTCGAAGTAGGAGATGAACCTAAGGAAAAAGGTGAAGCAATTGAAGATGCAATTGATCATCTTTTATCACTTGATGATGATCAATTACGTAAAGACTTCCCACTTCATGTTCTTCAAACCGGTTCTGGTACTCAAAGCAATATGAATGTTAATGAAGTAGTTGCTAATCTTGCAAATAAGCTTCATCCAGGACTTAACATTTTACCAAATGATGATGTTAACCGTGGCCAATCTTCTAATGATACTTATCCAACTGTAATGAATATTGTAGCTATTGAAGCTCTTGATAAGCTTGAACCAGCAATTCAGCACTTAATTGATGAATTAGTAATTAAGGAAAAGAAATACTGGAAAACAGTAAAAGTTGGACGCACTCACCTTCAAGATGCTACTCCTCTTACATTTGGACAAGAGTTATCAGGTTATATTTCTGCTCTTAAGCATGACCTTTCCTATATTAAAGAGCTAAAACCAACTCTCTATGAATTGGCAATTGGTGGTACTGCAGTTGGTACTGGTCTTAATGCTGCTCCTGGTATGACAGAAAAAATTGCAGGTAAGTTATCTGAAGTGTATGGTCATGATTTTAAAGTTGATACTAATAAATTCTGGGGTCTAGCACATCATTCTGGTCTTGATGTTGTTCATGGTGCACTTAAAACTTTAGCAGCGGATATGTTTAAAATTGCTCAAGATATTAGACTTTTAGCAAGTGGTCCAAGAGCTGGTTATGGTGAACTTAATATTCCAGCTAATGAACCAGGTTCAAGTATTATGCCAGGTAAAGTAAATCCAACTCAAGCAGAAGCTGTTACTATGGCAGCTGCTAAAGTTTTTGGTAATGATACAACAATTACATTTGCTGCTAGTCAAGGTAATTTTGAAATGAATGTCTTTAAGACAGTGATGATTGCAAGTTTCCTTGATTCTTGTGATATTTTAACTGGAACTATTACTGGTTTTGCAGATAAAATGATTCACGGCTTAACTGTTAATGAAGAGAGAATGGATGATCTCCTTGATAATTCTTTGATGACTGTTACTGCACTTTCTCCTCATATTGGTTATCATGATGCGGCCAAAATTGCTCAAAAAGCTGATAAAGAGGGTACTACTTTGCGTGAAGCTGCCCTTGCTAGTGGTAAAGTGACTCCAGAGCAATATGATGAATGGATGGACTACATGAAGATGACTAATGTAGATAAGGATAAGCCTGAAGAAAGTAAGTAGGAAAAATGGCAAAATTTATTTTTAAACCAAAAAATACTGATGAATTAAAGTCAGATTATGATGCAGTTATTGTTGGGGCAGGGGGCACCGGTCTTACTGCAGCTCTTCAAGCTCATGAACTTGGCTTAAATGTAGCAGTATTAGAAAAAAACGAAAATTTAGGTGGTAATACTAATCGTGCTTCAAGCGGAATGAACGCATCTGAAAGTTTGGTTCAGCTTAATGAAGGCATTATTGATAATAAAGAAGATTTTTATAAAGAAACTTTAAAGGGTGGAGGTCTTCTTAATGATCGTGAGATGTTGAGATACTTTGTAGATCATTCTGCGATTGCAATTTCTTGGCTGATGGAACATGATATTGATCTAACCGATTTAACAATTACAGGTGGAATGAGCAAAAAGCGTGCTCACCGTCCTGCTTCAATGGCTCCTGTAGGTGGTTATTTAGTTAGCGGACTTCTTAAGCAAATTGAAAAAGAAGATATTGATGTTTTCAATAATGCTAAGGTTACCAAGCTTTTACAAGATGAAGATAAAAGCGTCAATGGTGTTGTAGTAGAAACCGCAGATGGTGAAAAAGTTATTCATGCAAAAGCTGTTCTTTTAGCAAGTGGTGGCTTTGGTGCTTCTAAAGAATTAATGAAAAAATATCGTCCAGATTTAGTTGACTATAAGACAACTAATCAACCAGGCGCGACTGGTGATGGACTTAAGCTTGCAGAAGGTGTTGATGCGCAACTAATGCAAATGAATTTTGTTCAAGTTCACCCAACTGCTCAAACAGATACTGACCATACCTACTTAATTGGTGAAGGTGTGCGAGGTGAAGGTGCAATCTTAATTAATAAAGATGGTAAAAGATTTATAAATGAACTTACCACTCGGAAGATTGTTTCTAATGCAATTACAAATCTTGATGAAGATGGGGCTTATCTGATTTTTGATCAAGGAGTACATGACCATTTTAAAGCAATTGAGTTCTATGATCATGTTGGACTGGTAGAAACTGGTGAAAACATAGATAAACTAGCTGAAAAAATTGGTGTGAATGCTAAAAACTTAGAAGAAACTATTAAGACATGGAATCAAGATGTCAAGAACAAAGATGATAAGCTTTTTGGCAGAACAACAGGTATGGAACGTGAACTTGACCATGCACCTTATTATGCAATTCATGTTCATCCAGCTATTCACTATACTATGGGCGGAATTCATGTTAACCCTGAAACTGAAGTTTTGGATGGTAATGGAAATATTATCAAGGGATTATATGCTGCAGGAGAAGTTTCAGGAGGACTTCACGGTAATAATCGAATTGGTGGTAATTCAATTGCAGAAACTGTGATTTTTGGTCGTCAAGCAGGGATGCAAATGGCTAAAAAACTTAAAAATAAGTAATAGTTTTTCTAAGTGGAATAGTAAAAAAATAACATTAATATAATTTTTATCAAAAATATTCATGTGCAGTGAATAAAAATCATATTTTTTATTAATATATAAAAAATATGATGTTGTGTAAATTTAATTTGTGCAAAATTTATAATATTAATCTTAGGGTAAAGTACTTATTTAAACTATATTGTAACGAAAATGTAAATGCTAATACAAATATAATAAAATAACACTAATAATTGTGCTACCATATAACTGTATATCAATTGTGAAGAAGATAAGAAAGTGTTAAGATATGCTATCAAAAAATAATTATAAAGAACGTTTACGCAAGATGGAACCAAAAAAAGATCGCTTCTCCATTAGAAAGTTTTCTATTGGTGCAGCGTCTGTTTTAATTGGTTCTGTTTTTATTGGAATGAGTAATGGTGAGACTGTAGAAGCTCAAGATGTAAATCCAGATAACGGCAATGATGGTAAGCCCGTTGATAAAACTGATGTTAAAACCACAGAAATACCGAATAAAGTTGTTGTAACTACTACGTTAGATCCTAAAGATTTTAATGATAATGCAACTTTAACTCAAAAAAATACAGAGAATTCAAAGATTGAAGATCATCATAAGGATGAAGTAAATTCTAAGAATACTGATCAAGTTAGTGAAGCTCAAGATTCAGTTCAAAAGTCAACAACTGAAACTACTAATAATCAAAATCCAATTTCAGTTAAAAATGAACAAAGCAAAGCTGAAACTGACAAACAACTTCAAAAATCCGATAGTCAAAATTCACAACAATCAAAAGTAGCTAAACAAAGTGCAAATGCTTCAACTGTTCAAGATAGTAATGCAAATATAGTTGCTAATAAGGTTACTAAAGATGTAGATAATGCTGCTCAAGTAACTTCAAATAATGTTCCTGCTCAAACTGAAAATAAGGATAGTAATACAGCTAAAAATACTTTACCAACAGACATTACTGCTAAGAATGCTATTTCAACTACAGAAAGTTTAAAAGATTACCAAGCTTATATGGATAATCTTGAAAAGAAGCTTCCTTCAATGAGCAAAGAAGACCAAACAGCAGCCTTGAATGATGCCAAGAAGAAGTTTGACAGTTTATCAAAAGCTCAACAGCTTGCATTGTCTAATCAAGTATTAGCAACTAATGATAATTTAAATAGTGATTACACTGTTGATAAAAATGGGGTAGCTAATATTTCAACCTATGGCCAATTCAGTAAAGCGTTTGTGGACAGTAATGTTAAGACTATGAACTTAACTGCTGATATTGATTTTACTGGGTTAAAGGAACACACAGGTACATTTGGAGTGAGAGTTACCGGTGAAGATTCAGATATTAAAGGAGGGCTGTATACTGGTGGCGTCAGTGGTGGCTGGGATATGAGTGCCCTTGGCTTCCAAACTGCTGGTGGACTTGGTGCATATGAACTTGGTACTGCTCATAATACTTCAAACCCATATCCTAATGCTCCACGTGCTTTAACCATTGAGGGTAACAATCATAAGCTTGATATGGGTAAATGGTGGATTTCTCTTTGGGATAAAGGTGGAAAAAATAAGTGGGATCTTACTCTTAAAGATTTAACTATTAATAGTGATGGAGCAAGTCATTCACCATTTTATTTCTACCAAGATAAAGTGGCTGCTTTTGGTGCTAAAGGAGCAGATATTACTTACGATAGTGTAACAGCAAATATAAATGGTGGTACATTATTTAGTTATGGGAAAACTGCACAAGCTGCTACTCAAATGCCAGTTAATGTAACACTTAAGGGTAATGATAACTTTAATGTCAATATGAATACTGGTGACAGTGCTATTTCTGCTTTTAATGTAAATATTGCAGATAATGCAAATGTTAATTTCAATGTAAAAGACCCGTTAAAGTCAGGTGTTTTGGGTCAAGGTGTTTTTGGTGACTATGACACCTTCACTACAAATGGATCTGGTGACAATGCTATTTATCTTGGTAATGCCAATGAAGATGGAACTTTAGATAATCCAGCTAGCCAAGGTAATTTTACAATGGGCAAGAATTCTAAACTTGTCTTTAACAAAGGTATTGATAGAACCAAAGAAGGCCATAACTTACGCTTCCTTTATGGCCAAAACTATCATGGTAATGTCATCTTAGAACAAGGTGCTGAAATGGACTTGACTATGGGTAGTGGTCACTCCGTTGGTATTCAAGCAGGTAATCTTCAGATTGATAAAGATGCTACTTTAAATATTGATACTTGGCAAAACAATAATGCTTGGAAGACTACTCAACAAGCATTGCATCCAACGAATGATTATTACCACTATGGTCCAATTACACTTGGTATGCCATGTGCTAATTACTTTGGTACTGCAAGTATTCCGTCAGCTGCTGCGTCATATACAGTTAATGTTGATGGAACTTTAAGGGTTATTCGTAATATTCCAAAAGATCATGGTATTGATGGTGTTTCACCGTTAATTACTTATGGAAATATGTATCCTAACAGTGGTTCTAAGTTTTACTTCAATGTTAATAAAGGTGGAACATTAGACTTACAAGACTCACTTTCAACTGCCTATGCAAATCATGCTTTAATTACTACTGATTTCGGTGGATTGAAGTGGATTGATAATAATATAGATAATGTAAATTTTGCTGGTATGATTACTATGTTTGGTACCAGTTCAGAAAATCACATTAAATTTGATTCACCAAAATATATTAATTTCCAAAGAACCGGGGATCAGACAGGTTCCGCTATTAGAACTGAAGGTACTAATAATGACATTACAGTAACTGGATCAAATCAATTACCTGTTACTGTCGCTCAATGGAATAAAGATAATAATGATAGTGATAAACCTAATAATGCATGGCAAATCACTAATATGTATAACCAAATGAACGGTGGTAACTACTATGGTAATTTCTTGCCAGTAGGTGAAAAGC
Organism: Lactobacillus sp. PSON; assembly: GCF_052615405.1. Taxonomy (NCBI): domain Bacteria; kingdom Bacillati; phylum Bacillota; class Bacilli; order Lactobacillales; family Lactobacillaceae; genus Lactobacillus; species Lactobacillus sp. PSON. The sequence continues at coordinate 161,569 of NZ_JBQXFW010000006.1, forward strand.
AGGGGATTAACCATGAATTTGGATATAATATGGCTAGTTCTAATAGTAAAGTTACTATGGCTCCATCTATGGGTAATTATACATATGATAATAATTATTACTTCTATACTGATCCAACTACAGGAAAGAAGACTCAAATTACTCCAAGTGAATTGAAGAGTACAGGTTTATTGACTTTAACTAATAATTTCAATTGGTGGTCACCACGTCGGATTTCACTATATTCTACAAATCAAGATCAAATTAAGCTTACTGATGCAGATAAATATCAACCAACTGCTCAAAGCATTACTACTACAGCAGGTACTAGACTTGCAAATCTTAGCTTGAAAGATGGAATTAACGATCTTGAAAATGCTAATGGGTCTATATATCAAAATCATCAAACTATCCTTGGTGATACTGGTGATATTGATTGGAGTAGATCTAAATGGGGCTTTGATTGGACTCAAACTCCATGTGATATAAATACTGATGCTTCAAAATTAAATAAAGTTCAGCAAGAAGAATATCAAGTTTATCAAGGTATGGCTAATTCAGTTGCTAAAACTGATAAAGATGGTAATTTGGTAAGTACAGATGGAAAAGCAACTCAACAAGTTGCAACAATAACTTATAAAGATGGTTCTGCTGATTTTGTTTTCGTTCCAATTACTGTTAAAAAACGTAATTTAAATGATGATTATCAACCTGCCTATAAACCAATTACTGTAGAGCAAGGTAAGACAGCTACAATTGCAGCACCTAGCTTTAAGAAGTCAACTCTTAATACTGAAGGTAAAACTAATTACACAGATACTACTGCTCCAACAGGTTTAACTTATACGTTAGGAATAGATTCTGCTGGGTTTGCTACTATTGATGCTCATAGCGGTGTCATCACTCTTAAACCAACAACTACTGATAGTGCTGGTATCTATACAATTCCAGTTACTGTAACTTACAGTGATAAGTCAACAGATAATATTTCAGCATTGGTTAATGTAACAGACGGTAAGAGTCAAGTTATATGGGGTAATACTAACGCTGATGGTACAGTTAGCGGCGCAGTAATTGTTAAGCCAAGCGATGCTATGGAAGCTCATAAGACGACTGATAAGTCAATGAGTTTTGATAGTAGTGATGCAAAGAAAGCTGTTGGCGAAGTTGATGTTTATACTCAAGACAGTAAGGATAAATCTAGGTTATCAGCACCTGTTCAATACACTTATGATGCAAATACTGGTGATTTTATCAATGGTACAACTAAGTTAGGTGCTAATATTAGTTATGAAACTTTACCAGATACTACTCAACCTTCAACAAGTGGCAAAGTAACTGTTAAGTTTGGAATGGATTCAGCACCTGTTAAAGATGGAGCAATTGATAACGGTGTTAAAGCAACTATTACTCAAGATGTTAAGCTTGTTGGTGCTACAGTTGCAAATCCATTAACTCCAATTACAATTCCTAAGAATGATTATGCTTCTGGTGCTATTGCTAAATTCCTTCCATCTGATAAAGTAGCTACTTTAATTAATCATCAAGCTCTTGACGCTTATGGCAAAGATCATATTAATAATGCAGTAACTAGTTATGAAGTTGTAGATTCAGACGGAATCAATACTTATAAGACAGGAATTCGTGATGTAACTGTTCGAGTTAACTTTAAAGATGGTACCTATTTAGATCTTCCTGTTAAAGCTGGAGTGAAGGTTGCTGATGGTGAAGATGCTAAGTATCAACCAACTTATAATATTGTTGTAAGTGCAGATCAAAAAGATATTATAAGTGCTCTTCCTACTTGGGATAAAAATGGTAAACCGGCTGATGGTATAACTTATACAGTTATAAATGGTACTGCAACAATTAATAACGATGGAATTGTCACAATTCCAGCAAGTAGTTTAACTGATACTGCTCATAAAGATATTACAGTTCAAGTAACTTATAAAGATGGTACTAAAGATTATGTTCACTTCTTAGCTTATGAAATTAAGGGTGTGGGTAATGTTACTGATCCATATTCTGCAAAAGATGCAATTCATAATGCTTATGATTTACCTATGGACACTAAATTTGAATGGCATACAGTGCCAAATACTCACATTTCAACTCCACAAAACTTATCTGTTGATGTCACAATTAGTGGTAAGACAGTCAATGTTCCGGTTACTGTAACTCTTACTAAGACTCAACCAGATAATACGACAAAGGTTTATAGTGATGATACTTCTGCTTCAATCATTGTAGCAACGCCAGATTATCATAAGACAACAGGTTCTAATACTCCAGTTGCTCCTAAAGTTAGTGAAATTGATTTATTTGATGAAACAGGTAAGCAAGTTAAGAAGTACACTTTATCAACTGATGGCACACAATATATTGATGGATCAGGTAATACTATCAGTGCTGATGCATTTTCAACTAAATGGGATGATGATCATACATTAGATACTGATAGTAGCAAGTTCAGTCAGGATGGAACTGCTACTACTTCTTCAACAAGCGATGATGAAAAAGATAAAAATGAAAATAGTAAGTATCGTGTAATTCTTCATTGGAATTCAGATGCAGCAAGTGTGATTGGTATTCCTGCTCCAAGTGCAGATAGTGATATTAATTGGGCTAATGTTTATGCGAACATTTATGGTGCTAAGGCAGCTAAAGCTAATAAGGAGAACAATAACTTAGAGGCTACTCATAATGTAACGAGTACTTTAAAGGATGCCACAAATTATGTCGATAGTTCTGATTTAACTAAAGAACATAATTCTGAAGTTGATAAGATAACTTGGAAAACAGCTCCAGATATTACTAAACTTGGCAAGCAAACCGGTACTGCTGAAATTAGCTTTAAAGATGGAACTATTTTAGATATTCCAGTATCTATTACAGTTAACAAGTCTCAAGCTGATAACTTTAATGATAAGAATACTGATAAAAATCCACTAACTCATGAATTAAGCTATGGTAAAGGTGCCACAATTCCAGCAACTGATGCTCTTAAAGGTATTGGAGTAAAGAATGAAACTCCAGCAAGTTTAGGAATTACTGATGCAACATTTAAGGAAACTGTTTTAACTGATCAAGATCATGTTGGTAAAGATACTGATTATGATGCAACTGTAACCTTTGATGATGGTTCAACTGCTATAGTTAAGATTCCAGTAATGATTACTGATCAAGCTACAACAAACGCTCCAGTTGCTAAGGATAAGCCAGTTCAAGTTGATCAAGGATCTACTGTTGATCCAAATTCAATTATTGATACTGATAAGTCAACTCTTCCAAAGAATACAACTGAAAAATGGACAACTAAGCCAGATACTTCTAAGTCAGGTACACAAAAAGTAACTATTAGTTTGACTTATCCAGATGGAACTACTGGTACATTAAATGGTAAAGTTACAGTTGAAGCTACTCCAGTTACTCAAACTATTCAATTAAAGCAAGGTGTTCCAGCAGTTGATGGTGATGCTGCAGGTGGCGTTACTAATCTTGATACTAAGGGTGCAGATGGTATGCCTAAGAGCGTTGTTTGGACAACAGTTCCTTCAACTGATAAAGCAGGCATTCAAGATGCAACTATTGACATTACTTATAATGATGGTTACCAAAAGAAGAATGTTCCAGTTAAAGTCAACGTTTGGTCAACTAAGAAGGGTACTGATGAAAAGGGTAAAGACCCAACTGATCCTGATTACAAGAATATGGTCAAAACAATCACTCGTACTATTACTGTTGATGGTAAAAATACTGTTCAAACAGTAACCTTTACTCGTGACAAGTACACTGATTCTACTAATAAAGACAATGTAACTTATGGCATCTGGACAACAGACAATCCAACATTTGAGGAAACAGGTAAAGTTTCTAAAGATGGTTACACTGCAACTGTAACTGGTAATGATCAAAAGGGTAATGATTATAAGTTAACTAACAAAGGTACAATTGCTGCAGAAACCATTAGACCACCAAAAGCAGCTAACACTGATTGGAATCCAGTTAATGAAACAATTACAGTAACTAACAAAGCTAATGAAGAAACAGTTAATATTTCTTACATTGATAAGAAGTCAGGTAAAGAAATTACTGTAACTCCAACTCAAAGCTTCACTGGTAATACTGATGATAAAGTATCTATTATTCAGGCTGATGACTCTAAGAGTTTTACGATTGGAGATAAGGATTTCACTATTCCAGAGGGTTACAAGATTGATAAGGATGGTTTAGTATCTAGTTACACAATTCCAGCTCAAAATGGTAAGTTACTTGTAACTCTTGATAAGTTAACTACGATTAAACCTAGTGATGTTGATCCAAATACTCCCGGTAAAAACAGTGATATGTTTGAAACAATCACTCGTACAATTACTTACATTGATCCAACAACTCAAAAGCAAGTTAATGATAAGCAAGAAATTAAATATCAGAGAACTAAGACCACTAATGAAGATGATTCAAAGGACATTTCTTACGGTAAGTGGGAATTGATGAATGGTCAAACTGCTTCATGGCCAGATTATGAAGTTAAGACATTTGATGGACTTTATAAGATTAGTGCTAGTGGTAAAGATTCAAAGGGTAATGATGTAGCTATTATTAATAAAGATGGCAAGAAGATTATTGCTTCAGATACTCCAACTGTCAGCGATGATTTAGCCAAGATTAATAATGTTAATATTACTTTGACTTATACTAGAACTGAAGCTGGTAAGTTTATTGATGATAATAAGAACAATGCTGCAACCCAAACTATTTTAGTTCATCAAACTAAGACAAATGATCCTTCTGCAATTATTGCAACTGATGGTATCAAGAAGTCAGATGATTATAAGTTAGCTGATAAAGACTCTGTAGCTTGGAAAGATACAACTAAGTTGCCAGATACTTCTGTAGTAACTCCAGAAGGAGAAATTCCGACTTATGCAGCTACTGTAACCTTTAATGATGGTTCTACAATTGATGTAAATATTCCTATTAAAATTTGGAATGATGCTTCTAAATTTAATGAAAACAATAATCCAGATAAGGATCACAAGAATGTCTTAAGTCAAGAAATTGATTATAACAAGGGTACTGTAGTTAAGAAGGGCGACAGTGCTATTCAAGGCTTTGACAAGGATAAGTATGATATTACTTCAGTTGTTTATAATGAAGATGTTGATACTTCTAAAGCAACTACTGATACTACTCCATATGATGTTGACATTAAATTTAGTGATGGTAGTGAAATCAAGAAGGGTGTTACTGTTCCTGTTAAGATTCTTGATAAAGGTGACGCTTCTAATTTTGATAATGATAATGGTGAAAAGAATGCCTTAGTTCATGGATTAAGTTATGGTAAAGGCTACAATAACGGTGTACTTGCTCCAGAAGATGCTAAGGACGGTATTGGTAAGACTAGTGCAGATAATGCGAAAGCAATTGCTGATTATAATATTGATAAGGTTGTCTTTAATGAAAATGTTTCAACTGAAACCGCTCATCCATCTCAAAATGAATCTGCAATTATTACTTTTAAAGATGGTACTGAATCAATTATTAGTATTCCTGTAGAAATAACTGATGAAGCTTCAGAAAATGATAAAAATATTGTCATTAAGACTAGTCCAGTTCAAACTGATCAAGGCACAGCTGTTGAAGCAGCTAACTTAATTGATACCGATAAAACTAAGACCCCAGAAGGTACTAAATATGAATTTGGTACTAAGACAGCTGACTTTAATACGCCAGGTACTCAAGATGTAACAATTATTGCAACTTATCCAGATGGTACGCGCGGTCAAGAAATTGCTGGTAAAGTTACAGTTGAAGCTACTCCTGAAATTCAGACTATTACTTTGAAGCAAGGTGTTGCAGCAAAGGCTACTGATGCAAATGCTGGTATTAAGAATTTACAAGCAAGTGGCGTTGATGGAATGCCTAAGAGTGTTGTTTGGACATCTGATGCTCCTTCAACTGATAAAGCGGGCAAGGAAAGTATAAATGTAACTATTACTTATAATGATGGTTATAAGAAGAGTGTTAATATTCCAGTTAATGTCTTAGAAACAATTCATGGTTCAAAAGATACTCCAAAAGATCCAAATGGTTCAAAAGACTTATATAGAGAAGTAACTCGTAATGTTTCTATCGATGGTGAAAAACAGCCAACTCAAACAATAATCTTCACTCGTGATGTTTATGTTGATACTCAAAATGGTAACAAGATAATTGGTTACAGTGATTGGGTAAAGAATGGCAATTTCACAGAAGTTAATATTCATAAAGATGGTTATGCTTCAATTGTTAAGTTAAATGGTAAAGATGTTTCCTTGACTAATGAAACTATCCCAGCAGAAGATAAAGATATTACTGCAGATTCTCAAAATGAAAATTATGTTGTAACTCACTCAGCTAATGCCGATACTGTAACTATTAAGTATGTGAATGCTAGTGATAAGAAGACTGAAGTAACTGATGATACTCCAGGTGATTCATTTAATGGGACAACTGGTCAAAAGATTACAATGTCTAAAGATCAACTTACTGTTCCAACTGGTTATAAGTTGAACGATACTTTGAACGGTGATTATACTTATACTTTTGGTACTGATAAGAATCAAACTAAGATAATCTATGTTGATCAACTTACAACTTATCACCCAGATGATGAGCATATTGCTCCATCTGGTGAAGATAGTGATATGTTTAAGGATGTTACTCGTAAGATTATTGTTAAGAATCCAGTTACTGGTAAGGATGATGAGACTGACCAAGTAATTCACTTAGCACGTAATAAAGTTATTAATGATACTACTGGTAAGGTTGAAAGTTATGGTAAGTGGACCTTTAAAGATGATACTAAGACTTGGCCAGAGTTCGATGTACCACAGTTTGATAGTTTATACACTATTACTGCTGTAGATAATCAAGGAAAGATAGTTGATATTTCATCAAAGAAGATAGATTCTAAGAGTTTCAATCCAAGTGATGAAAAGAATATTCCAGCTGATACCACAATTACTATTTCTTACACAAGAACTAATGCAGGTAAGTTCACTGATGATAATAAGAATAATGCCAATGTTCAGACTATTCTTGTAAAACAAAACACCGATCCTACTACAATTGATGCTAAAGCTGGTATTAAAGAAAACAAAGACTACACAATTACTAGTGTTGCCTTTGTTGATCCAACTTCAATTGATACTAAGACAATTGGTACTAAGAATTATGACGCACTTGTAACCTTTGGCGATAAGTCAACTGTTAAGGTTTCAATTCCAGTCAAGGTTTGGAATGATAAGTCTAAGTTTGATGAAGATAATAGCAAGAATCCATTAACTCAGGAAATGGATATAAAGCAGTCAACTCCAACTCCAGCTGGTTCAAGTGCTAAGGATGGATTTAGCCAAGAAGTTTGGAAGACTTACGATATTAAAGACGCAAAATTTGACAAAGATGTTGATACTTCTAAGGTAACTACTGCTTCTACTCCATATGACGTAACTGTAACCTTTAATGATGGTACAACTGCTAGTGTTAAGGTACCTGTTAAGATTATTAGTGGGGATGCAACAAAGTTTGATCATGATAATAATGATCCAGCTAACCCTGATGCAAAAGATCTTTTAGCTCAAGTAATTCGTGTAAAAGAAGGTACTGATGCTAAGACCATTAATGCTGAAACTGGTATTAAGAACGCTGATCAATATGATATTAGGAATGTAAGCTTTAATGATGTAAATAAGATTGATACTTCAAGTCAAGCTGCTGGTAAAAAGACGTCATATACTGCAACAATAGTCTTTAATGATGGTACACAAAGTTCAATTAACATTCCAATTTATGTATATAATGATGCAGTGAACTACCATGATAATCATAAGGATTCAACAGATCCAACTAAGACGATTGCAACTAATCCAATTCATGAAAATATGGGTAGTCAAGTTCCAGCGACTGATGCTGCTAAGAGTTTAACTGCTGATGAAATTAGTAAGTATGGCATTACTGCTAATGGCGATGATGCTCCTAAATTTAATGAGACAATTGATACTTCTAAGGTTGATCAAACTGGTAAGCATTATGCAGCAACTATTCATTTTGCTGATGGTTCAAGTTTGACTGATGTTCAAATCAAAGTCTTAGTTGATGATAAGGGAAATGCAGCTCACTTTAATAATGATAATAAGGATAATGCCTTAGTTAAGCAATTGACTTGGGGTAAAGGTACTACTCATACTGCTAGTGAAGCTATTAATGGTATTAAAGATCCAACTGCCTATAATGTAACAGACGCTGCATTTACTACTCTTCCATTAACTGATGAAGTTCATCCAGCTCAAGCCTTTCAAACCACTGTTTCATTCAAGGATGGAACAAGTCTTACAGTTCAAATTCCAGTTGCAGTTACTGATCAAGCACACGACACAACTGTTGAAACTCAACCAATTCACATTCCTGTAGATCCAGGTAAAACTCCAGAAATTCCAGATCCACATAATGGTATTAAGAATCCAGATAAATTACCTGATGGTACTAAAGTTGAATGGACTGACAAAACTCCGAATGTTCCAAATCCAGGTAAGACACCAACTACTCCAGAAATTACTATTACTTACCCAGATGGTACTAAGAAGACGGTGGATCCAGAAGTTGATTCTATTTGGGCACCTGTGGCTGGTAAGCTAACTACAAAGCTTAATGAAACGCCAGATTTAACCAATAATAATACTGATAAAGAAGCTATTACTAACTTTGGTCAGGGAACAGGTTATCCTAAGACTTTGACTTGGGTTACTAAACCTAATGTATCAAAGGCCGGACTTGTTAATAGTACAATCCATGTTGCATATGATGATGGATATGAAGTTGATGTAACTGTTCCGGTTAATGTTCTTGATATAAAGAAGGGCAGTGATGTTATTAAGACACCAACTGATCCTGATTACAAGAACATGATTAAGACTATTACTCGTACTATTACGGTGGATGGTGAAACTCCAATTACTCAAACAGTAACTTTCACTCGTGATAAATATATTGATACTACTAAGGACACTGACAATGTAACTTATGGTGTTTGGACAACAAATAATCCAACATTTGAAGAGACTACTAAGGTTTCTAAAGATGGTTACACTACAACTATAACTGGTAGTAATCAAAAAGGAACTGCTTATAAGTTAACTGCTAATGGTACAATTGCTGCAGAAACTATTGAGGCACCAAAAGCAGATAATACTGATTGGAATCCAGTTAATGAAATAATTAACATAACTAACAAAGCTAATGAACAAAAAGTAACATTGAACTTTGTTGATGCTAAGGACGGCAAGACGATTGTTGGTCATCAAGATTTGACAGGTGTAACTGATCAAACACTTCCAATTGATAGTGCTAAGTTGACCTTGCCAGATGGCTACAAGATTGATAAGAATTCAGGATTGCCAACTAGCTATAAATTTAAGAGTAGTAATAATGATCCAATTACAGTTCTTGTTGATCACTTAACTACAATTAAGCCAAGTGATGTTGATCCAAAGAATCCTGGTAAGAATAGTGACATGTTTGAAACTATTACTCGTCACTTTGAAATCAATGGTGTAACTAGTGAACAAGTTGCTCCAATTCCAGATCAAGCTGTCAGCTTCCAACGTACTAAGACTGTTAATGATGAAGATCCAACTGACATAGTTTATGGCGAATGGACCCCAGTTAATACAAGTGCAACTAGTTGGGGAGAAGTTAATGTAACTAAGCTTGATCACTATAACCTTGCAGCAACCCAAGATGGAAAAGCCCTTGATATCACATCAGGTAAAATTGTAGCTGTAGATGTTGAACCAAATGGAATTAATCCAACTAAAGATACAAGTATTGTTTTAACTTATAGTCTTGATCAATCTGGTCAATTCCAGCATGATATCAATCATGACGCGTTAGTTAATATAATTCGTGTTAAGAAGGGTACACCATCAAATGAGGTTACAGCTAGTGATGGTATTAGTAAGCAAACAGAATATCATATTACTGGTGTAAATTGGGATAAAGACGTTCAAATTGATACTGCTACTACTGGTATCCATCCATATAATGCAGTTGTTAGTTTTGAAGATGGATCAAGTTTGAAAGTCAAGATTCCAGTTAAGGTATATGACAGAGCTTCTGACTTTATTGATGATTTCAACAACAATAAGATTACACCGATTCCAGTTGTTGAAAAGATGGGTATTCCATCTCCTAGAACTGATGCTATTAAAGGCTTTGATACTGCTACAAAGACTAAGTACGGTATTGTTACTAAGGATGATAAGAATACTACTGAGTTTACGGTAGATGTTCCAGTGAATAAAGTTCAGGAAACCAAAGTACAAGCTCAAGTTGTCTTTGATGATGGATCGGTTGCTACAATTGATATTCCAGTTGATGTTAAAGCAAGTCAAGCTAGCGACTTCATGAATAACGCTAATGCCAAAGTTCAAACAGTTGATGAAATTTATAATTCAAGTGTTGATAATCACGATGCCTTTACTAAAGGGATAGTAGATGCCAAGCGTGATAATGTAAAGGATGCAAACTTTGTTCAACATATTGATACTACTCAAAAAGACACAACTATAAATTACAGAGCTAAGTTAGAGTTTAACGATGGTTCAACTGTTGATGTAATGATTCCGGTTAAGATTGTTACTGAAGCAGAAAACTTTGATAATGCTAATAAAGATAGTTCATTAATTAAGGGACTTGAAGTAAAAGTTGGAGATGTAGTCAATAAAGAAGATGCCATTAAGGGTCTTAGTGAAATCGATCCTAAGAATCCAATTATGGATAAAGCTGAATTTAAGAATACAGTAACTACAGATCAAGCAGGTACTAATAATTATCAAGCAACCATTACTTTTAAGGATGGTTCAACTACAGAAGTTACTATTCCAGTAACTGTAGGGGATGATGATGCGTCACGCTTCAATCCAACTACTGATTTAAAGCCAATTGAAGTACATAAAGGTGATAAAATCAATCCAAGTGACCATGATGCTGATTCAGCTTTGAAGAATGTACCAGCAGGCACTCATGCTAAGTTTGAAGATTCTTCAACAATTGATACTACTGTTCCAGGAACTACGAAGCATGATATAACTATTACGTTCCCAGATGATTCTAAGAAAGAACATATTTCAGTAGATGTTCATGTTTATACAGATAGTGATAAGTTTGACTATACTAAGAATGTTAAGCCAATAACTATTCATCATGGAGCTACTATTGATTTATCTGATTCAAATAATGCTAAAGATGCTGTTGTAGATCCAGATGGTGTTATTGAAAGTGTTAAATTTGCTGATCCTTCAGAAATTGATACTTCAACTGTAGGAAAAGCAGAGAATCCACAAATTATCATTACCTTTAAGGATGGTTCAACAAGTGCGGGTCGCATTATCAAAGTTCCAGTTACAATTGTTAATAGTGATGCTGATAACTTTAACTCATCTAACTTTAAACCTATTACGGTAAGTGAGGGAGATAAGCTTCCATCTGATCCAATGGCTCAAGTGATTGATCCTAATGGTAAGAATGTTGTTCAAGTAACTTATAACGAGAATAATGATTCGGATATAACTAAGACACCTGGTAAAAAGCAAATTAAGGTAGATGTTACTTTTAAGGATGGCTCAGCTAAAACTGTTTCAATTCCAGTCATAGTTAGTGATAAAGGAACGCCAACTAAGTATGAATCTGGCAAAGATATGGTTAATGACGAGTTTAATAAATATGTAACTCGTACAATTGAAATGATCAGTCCAGTTTCTAATAAAGTTGACTATATTATTCAAACTATTCACTTTGCTCGTGAAGATAAGGATGGTAATGCTGCATATACTGATCCTGTTTCTGGTAAAAAGACCTATGTTCCATGGGTAGTTATGGATAAAGATGGTAAGCTCACTAATAAGACTAATGGTGTGTGGAAAGAAATTACTGAAGATCAATTTGATAAGTTTGATGGTTATAAACCTTCTGTAAGTGATTTTGCAGAGGTTGCAGTTACTCCAGATGCTGAATCTAAAGAAGATATAGTAACTTATGCAATTGACTTTAATGCTGTTTCATTATTATTTGCAAATCAAAAAGTAGATGAAAATCAATCTGCAACGTTTACACCAGTTTTAATTAATAAAAAGACTGGTAAACGTCTTAATGTTCCAGCAGGTCAACTACTTTATAGTTTTGATCCTAAGAATATGCAGAATTTACCAAATGATGCAAAAGTTGATGAAAAGACTGGTCAAATTACTGTTCCAGCAGGTCAACTTGCTAAGCTTTACAATATGAGCTTAATTGCTAAGAATACTTTAGGTGAAAGCAAGCCTCTTGTTGCTACATTAGATGTAACTAAACCAAATAATACTGATAATACTTCAGGTGCTTCAACGGATAATACTGGTTCAAATAATCAAAGTAACTCTGGCGCAAATACTCCGGAAATTCCAAATGTTCCAGATACTACTCCTACTACTCCAGTTCAGCCAGCAACTCCAACGCAAAGCGATAGTGATAAGTATGCTCCAATTGGTCAGGATATTTCTACTAAACCAGGTAGTTTACCAGATGCTACAGATGGAATTAAGAATAAAGATCAAATGCCAGCAGGTACAACTTATACTTGGAAGACTGATCCAAATGTAGATAATACAGGAAGTGCTAATGGTACAATTGTAGTTAAATTTAATGATGGTTCTACAAAAGATGTTAATGTAAAAATTAATGTTAAGAATGCTGAAAGTGATAATTCTGCTGTAAGTAATAAAGATTCAAAGCAAAATGAAACTATAAAGCATACTGATCCAGTTATTATTCACCTTACTATTAAGAAAGGTGGTAAGTTACCAGATCCAGAAGATTTAGTTAAGAATATGGATAACTTACCAGAAGGTACTGAAGTTTACTGGATTAAAAAGCCAAATGTTAATAAAGCTGGTAGACAAGAAGGTATTATTGGGATTAAATATCCAGATGGTAAAACAACGAAGAAGCACTTCTATTTAACTGTAAAACCAGGTAACGCCCTAGGTAGTGAAGAAAGAGATTCTTCATCTGCCAAACCATCTCATAATGGACAAACTGACTATAATAATTCATCTCGATTAGGTAATAATAGTGGCTATAGTACAAATAAGTACAACTCTACGATTGCTACAAAAGGTGAGTTTGCAGATTTAGGTTCACTTGGTAGAACAAGTTCAGCTACTTCAATAAATTCTGGTGTAAAATCTGAAAAGGCTATGTCTTCTCACGCTACTTTGCCTAAGACTGGCTCTGATGAAAACGAAGCTGCGCAAGCAGCAGGTTTATTAGCGCTTGGTTTGGGCATGATAGGTCTTGCCGGTGTTAAGAAACATAAAAAACGTGATTAATTTATTAAAATCATATTTTGTTATTGATTTTATTAATTGAAAAAGTTATGCTCAGTGCATAGCTTTTTCTTTTTGCTAAAAATTCACAAATTAAGAAATATTATTATTGGTTTAAATTGTTTTAATTTTACAAAAAAACAAAATATTTTTTAAATATTGAAAAAGTGAAAGCGCTTAGTGTATAATAACTTGTGTAAAGTAGAACAAGTTATTTTTGAAAGGACAAATATTATGAGTAAAGTATTACTTGTTGGTGATGGTGCAGTTGGTTCAACTTTTGCAAATGATTTATTGCAACATGTTGACCTTGATGAATTAGTAATCTGTGATGTTGCAAAGCAACGCCCAGTAGGTGATTCAATGGATTTGGAAGATATTACTCCATTTATGGGTGAAACTAATATCCATCCAGGTGAATATTCAGATGCTAAAGATGCTGATATTGTTGTAATTACTGCTGGTGTTCCTCGCAAGCCCGGTGAAACTCGTCTTGACCTTGTAAATAAAAATGTAAATATTTTGAAGAGTATTGTAAAGCCAGTTGTAGATTCAGGATTTAGTGGAATTTTTGTAGTAAGTGCAAACCCCGTTGATATTTTGACTACTTTAACTCAAAAATTATCTGGTTTTCCTAAGAATCGTGTAATTGGTACAGGTACTTCTCTTGACTCAGCTCGTCTTCGTGTTGAACTTGCTAAGCGTCTTAATGTTCCAGTTGCCAAAGTAAATTCAATGGTTCTTGGTGAACATGGTGACACTAGTTTTGAAAACTTTGATGAATCAATTGTTAATGGTAAGATGCTTCGCGATTATCCAGAAATGACTGATAAAGTTTTGAGTGAAATTGAAGCTGATGTTCGTAAAAAGGGTGGCAAGATTATTGCTAATAAAGGTGCAACTTTCTACGGTGTTGCAATGATGCTTACTCAAATCGTTAGTGCAATATTGGAAAATCGTTCCATTTGTTTGCCATTATCAGCTCCAATTAATGGCGAATATGGTATTAAACATGACCTTTACTTAGGAACTCCTACAGTTATCGATGGTAATGGAATTAGTGACGTTATTGAAACTAAGTTATCAGATAGTGAAAAGAGTAAGATGCTCAATTCAGCAGATAAAATGCAAGAAGTTCTAGATGGTGTAAGTTTAGATTAATGGAGAAGTCGAATGCCAATAGGTAAGAGAATATATTTACAAAGAGAATTACCTGATCCTGCACTTGTGGCAGAATTTAAAAAATTGCCTGCCTCCAATGTTGCAGATTGTATGGAGCGCAATAGTGCTATGCATCCGCGCATTAAATTGATGTCTAAGCCTACTGCAGAAATGGCTGGAGCTGCATTTACTGTTCATAATCGAGCAGGAGATAATTTAGCTATTTATGCTGCTCTCAGGTTTTGCCATGAAGGTGATGTGCTTGTTATTAGCAATGAAGGAGATAATACGAGATCACTAATTGGAGAAGTAATGATGTCTTATTTACGCGATCAAAAAAAGATTGCCGGAATAGTAATTGATGGTCCGATTCGCGATATTGATAATCTTCATAATTGGGATTTGCCAATTTATGCTCGTGACACCACTCCAGGAGGTCCCTATAAAGAAGGCCCCGGTGAAATCAACACACCGATTTCATGTGGCAATGTAAGTGTTAATCCAGGAGACATTATTTTAGGAGATAGCGATGGCGTTATTTGCATTCCACGACGTGATGCTTCTGATCTTTTACCTAAAGCACAAGCTTTCCATAAAAAAGACGATGAAAAATTAGTCGCTTTTTCTCAGGGAGCTGTTGATCTTTCATGGGTTGATAAGTCTTTGAAAGATAAGGGATTCGACATTATTGACGATATTTATCGCCCGTAAATTAGAGTGGGAGAAAAATATGAAAACTCTTGAGAAGGTAAACTATAAAGGTTTCATTTGGCCTTTAATTGTGGGAATTATTCTTTGGCTAATAACTCCTTGGCGACCAAGTGGCCTAACTCCACAAGCTTGGGAAATGTTTGCAATATTTGTTGCAACTATTGTTGGTTGTATTACTAAGCCACTTCCAATTGGAGGTACAACTTTAACAGGATTAGTTGTGACTGTTTTAGTTGGTCTTGCACCAATGAAAGATATTGTTAATAATAAAGGCGTAGTTGTAAATCAGGGGGTTCTTAGTTCATTTGGTAATTCAGCAGCTTGGTTGATTGCTATGGCCTTTATAATGGCTCATGGGATTAGTAAGACAGGTCTTGGAAATCGAATTGCTTATCTTATGATTGAAAAATTTGGTAAGAAATCACTCGGTATTGGGTATGCAATTACTGGATTGGAACTTATTTTAGGGGCTCTTATTCCATCTAATTCTGCTCGTACTGGAGGAGTTGTGTGGCCAGTGGTTCAATCAATTTCCGAAGATGGATATCATTCAGAACCTAATAGTCCCTCTCGTAAAAAAATAGGTGCATATATTGACTTTATGGCCTTTCATGCCAATATCTTATCAACTGCATTATTTATTACCGGTGCAGCGCCTAACATGGTTGCACAGCAATTAGCAGCTCAAAAAGGTTATCAAATGACATGGGCTGGATGGTTCTTTACAGCTGTAGTTCCAGTAGCTGTTTTAACTTTAATTATTCCATTGGTTATTTATAAAATTTATCCACCTGAAATTAAAGAAACACCAGATGCTAAAAAGTGGGCTGAAAGTAAACTTGAAAAAATGGGACCAATGTCAAAACCTGAAAAAATCATGTCAGCAGTTTTTTGCTTGTCAATTGTACTTTGGGTTTTGTCGGGATTCTTCAAGCTTGAACAATTAAACGCTACTTTTGTTGCATTCTTAGCCGTTGTACTTCTTTTAATTACTGGAGTACTTACTATGCAAGATGCTTTGAAAGAGACAGGCGCTTGGAATATTTTGATTTGGCTTTCAATTTTGATGTTTATGGCCGGAAAACTTATTTCATATGGTTTTATTTCATGGTTTTCAAATTTAGTTCAAAATGGTCTCCATGGTATTAGTTGGGGAATTGTTTTGGCAGTGCTTGTGCTCCTCATGTTCTACACACACTACTTCTTTGCAAGTGGTACTGCTCATATGACTGCACTTTATTTACCATTCCTATCAGTTGCTGTAGCAACTGGGGCTCCTCTGGGCCTTAGCGCAATGCTTTTAGCTTTTACAGGAGCAATTAATGCTTCAACTACTCACTATGCTAACGGTCCTGCTTCGATTCTTGCTACGACAGGTTATGTTAAGCAAAGTGAATGGTGGAAGATGAACTTTATTTTAGGACTTATCTACTTAGCCGTTTTTGGTACAGTAGGTACTCTTTGGATGAAAGTTATTGGTGTTTGGTAAATAATTAAACACTTAGTTATAACTAATATAAAAAAGAACTTGAGTTTTTAGTGGCTCAAGTTCTTTTTCTAGTACTGAAGACTAGTATAATTAAAAGAAAAAGCGAGGTTTTGATATGTTTTTTAAAACAAATGATAGTGTAAAAATTAGTTACACAGATACTGGTGAAGAAGATAAAGAAGCGGTTATCTGTATTCCGGGAATTGGTGCTTCTCATGAATTATGGAATGAAGCTGTGAAGTTGCTTAATAATCAATATCGAGTAATTGTAATGGATCCTCGTAACCAAGGTTTATCAGAGCGAACTTATAAAGGGCAGCGAATTTCACGTTTAGGAATGGACTTAGAAGAATTGCTAGATCATTTAAAATTAGATAAGGTAATTCTTATTGGAAATTCTATGGGAGCAGCGGTTATTTGGGCCAATATTTCCTTATTTACTTCACGTAGAGTTAATGCAATTATTGATTTAGATCAATCTCCAAAAATGGTAAAAGATGAAACTTGGCGTTATGGATTTAAAGATTTAGATTGGACTAACTTTCCAGATTATCTCAAGCTTGATATGGGACGAGCTACTTATAAACGTATTGATAATGAAATGCGGACTAAAGCAAAAGCAGAGTACGCTAGTCATCCTTATAATTCAGAAGATGATTTTGATTTGCTTTGTGATCATGCTAGTCAAGATTGGCGAAGTTTATTAATTGATTTAAAGGTGCCGATGTTGATTTTAGCTGGAGAAAATTCACCATATTTTAACAGTGACTTTGCTAGAGTGGTAGCAGGAATGAATGATAAATTTTCTTATAAAATCATCAAAGATTGTGGTCATGTGATTCAAGCTGAACAACCAGAAAAGATGTATGATGCAATTATTGAGTTTTTAAAAAATAATAATCGTTAAAAATTGTAGAAGATGTGAAAAATAACACAAACATCTTCTTTTTTTCTTAAATTAAGTAATTTTGTAATCATTTTCATTTTTTAAATATTTAAAAATTCTAGTTATAAATTGAAAAATATTAAAAATAAGAGTAGACTATAAATGTCGAATAATTATTTTAACTGCACAAACTTTAGTTAAGAGGTGCACAATATGGATAAAGTTGTAGATCTGTACTTAAATGTACCTGCTACACGCAAGAAGTGGGAAGCATTTTTAGAAAAGCTTGATTTACATAACTTCAGTCCTCGAGAAGTAGATGCGATTGATCATACTATTGGTTTAGTAGATGAAGAGGGACAGCTTGTTGGAACTGGTAGTGTAAGCGGTAATATATTGAAGTATGTTGCTGTTTGTAATCAAGATTCACAGCCTGGAGCAAGATTTAATAAGATTGTGACGGCTTTACAGCAATATTTATTTAATGAAAAAGTTTTTCACTTTTTTGTTTTTACAAAGGCAAAATACTCTGATAGTTTCCAGCACTTAGGTTTTACAGAATTAGCTAAAACTAAGCAAGCAGCCTTTCTTGAAAGCGGAACACCAGATGTTAAAGATTATGTTGAAGGTATTCCAAAAATTGAAAATCAAGAAAATAAAAAAATCGGTGCTATTGTAATGAATGCTAATCCTTTTACTAAAGGGCATCGTCACTTAGTGGAACTTGCAAGTCAAGACAATGATTTAGTATACGTATTTGTAGTAGCTACTGATGCGTCACTTTTTACTGCAGATGAAAGAATGAAGCTTGTAAAAGATGGAGTAAAGGACCTTAATAACGTTAAAGTTGTTAGTGGAGACGATTATATGGTGTCCAAGGCTACTTTTCCAGCTTACTTTTTAAAGAGCCCAGAAGACCTTATAGAGGTTCAGACAGCAATTGATGCTAAAGTTTTTAAAAATGTAATTGCACCACCACTTAATATTTCGCGTCGCTATTTAGGTAAAGAACCATTATCCTTAACTACTCATTATTATAATGTTTCTTTAGCTCATGAATTAGCTCCTGATATTGAAGTAATAACGATTCCTCGTTTAGAAGTAAATGGACATGTGATTACTGCAACTGAAGTACGACAACTTATAAAGACAGGGGACCTTGCTGGTATAGAAAAACTTGTACCAGCAACTACACTTGAATTTATTAAAGAAAATCTTGAAAAATTACAGGACAGAATTAAGAAAGGAATAAATATCGATGGAAATTAAGACTACTGGTGTTGCTGGTACTCTTGAAAGTTCAGATATTCAAATTATGATCTCCAAGGGTAATAACGGCATTGAAATTGACCTAGAATCAGAAGTAAAAAAGGCATATGGCGATGAAATTGAAAGAGTCATTACTGAAACTTTACAAAAGTATGGTTTAGATAATGTGAAAGTTAAAGCTACTGATAAAGGTGCGCTTGATTGTGTAATTAAGGCTCGTACATTAGCTGCTGCTCAAAGAGCAACTGAGACTTCAGATAAGCCAGATTTGGAGGTATTGTAATGACATATGTAAAAAATCGCTTACGTCGTACAATGATGTTTGTACCAGGTAATAATCCAGCTATGATTAAAGATGCTGGTATTTACGGTGCTGATTCTATTATGCTGGATTTAGAAGATTCAGTTTCTTTAACTGAAAAAGACGCTGCTAGAATGCTTGTTTATGAAGCAATAAAAACAGTTGATTTTGGAAATAGTGAAATTGTTGTTAGAATCAATGGTCAAGATACTCCATTTTATGATGAAGATGTTAAGGCGATGGTTAAGGCCGGCGTTGATGTTATTCGTTTACCTAAAACTGAATCTGCAGCAATGATTCATAAATTAATTAAAGATATGGAAAAAGCTGAAGAAGAATATGGAATTGAAAAGGATTCGATTGGTGTAATGGCTGCTATAGAAAGTGCCAAAGGTGTACTTAATTCACCAGAAATTGCTACTTCAACTCCGCTTATGATGGGGCTAGCAGTCAGTGGAGAAGACTATACTGCTGACATGCATACTCACCGTTATCCAGATGGACGTGAACTTGAATTTGCTCGTAATATGGTTCTGCAAGCTGCTCGTGCTGCAGATGTTTATGCTTTTGATACAGTATTTAGTAATATGAAAGATACTGAAGGCTTTTATCGTGAAACTAATTATATTCATGAATTAGGATATGATGGTAAGAGTTTAGTTAATCCACGTCAAATTCCGATGGTTAATAAGGTCTTTAATCCAACTAAAGAAGAAATTGAAGAAGCTAAGAATGTTGAAAATGCCATTAAAGAAGCAAAGGCAAAAGGTAGTGGTGTGATTTCAATGAATGGCAAGATGATTGATAAGCCAGTTGTAGAAAAAGCTACCCGTGTTCTTGAAACTGCAAAAGCTTCAAATTTGATTGATGAAGAAGGTAACTACATTGGAGAATAAAGTAAATCGCAACTTACCAGATGAAATTATGTCAGAAATGAATTTAAAGCCTTTTGAAACTACCGAAATTGGACATCCAGAAATTCAAAGAGTAGCTCCTAAAGTTCGAGTTACTAGCGGACAAGACAAGATCGTTGATTCGCTTGAAGAAGTAATTAAAAATAATTTAAAAGATGGGATGACTATTTCTTTTCACCATCATTTTAGAAATGGTGATTTTGCTTTTAACAAGGTAATGGATTTAATCATTAAGATGGGATATAAGGATTTAACTCTTGCTCCATCTTCTCTTACTGGAGTAATGAATGATAAAATCATCGAAGCAATTAAAAAGGGTGTAATTACTAATATCACCTCTTCAGGAATGCGTGGTAGTTTAGGTGACTTTGTATCACATGGTGGTCTTAAAAATCCAGTAATTTTCCGTTCTCATGGTAATCGTGCTCGTTCGATTGAAGAAGGCGAAATCAAGATTGATATTGCTTTTTTAGGTGTGCCTAATGCAGATCGAACAGGTAATGCAAATGGTCAAGAAGGGGATGCTGTATTTGGCTCACTTGGCTATGCTTTGATGGATGCAGCTTATGCAAATAAGGTTGTTTTGTTAACTGATAATATTGTTGATTATCCAAATACTCCTGCTTCTATCAAACAAGATCAAGTTGATTATGTTGTTAAAGTCGATAAAATTGGTGATCCTGATAAAATCGGCTCAGGTGCTACTCGTTTTACTAAAGATCCTAAGGAATTAATGATTGCTCAAATGGTTAACAAAGTAATTGTTAATTCACCATATTACAAAGAAGGGTTTAGCTTCCAAACAGGCTCTGGTGGTGCTGCTTTAGCAGTTACGCGTTATTTGCGTCAATCTATGATTGATGATGGAATTACAGCTTCATTTGCTTTAGGTGGAATTACTAAGCCAACTACTGATTTGCTTGAAGAAGGATTAGTAAATAAGGTAATGGACGTGCAGGACTTTGATAAGGGTGCTGCAGAATCTATGGCTAAAAATAAGAATCAACAAGAAATTGATGCTTCTTGGTATGCTGATCCACATAATAAAGGTGCAGTTGTTAATAATCTTGATGTGGCAATCTTATCTGCCCTTCAAATTGATACTGACTTCAATGTTAACGTTATGACGGGGTCTGATGGTGTTATTCGTGGAGCAATTGGTGGTCACCAAGATGCTGCAGCAGGCGCTAAAATGACAATTATTACAGCACCACTAGTTCGCGGACGAAATGCAACTGTTGTTCCAAGTGTTGAAACAGTGGTCACTCCAGGTTCATCAATTGATGTTTTAGTTACAGAACGTGGAATTGCGATTAATCCTGCTAGAAAAGACTTAAAAGAAGCTTTAAGTAAAGTTCCAGGTCTTAAGATTCTTGATATTAATGAATTACAGCAAATGGCAGAAAAGCAAGTAGGTGTTCCTAAACCGCTTGAATATACTGATAGAACAGTTGCTTTGATTGAGTATCGTGATGGTACAATCATTGATACGGTTAAGCAAGTTAAAGATTAATAAATTTTGATAAATAAAAATGTGTTCTGCTTTTTTAGAAGCAGGACACATTTTTTGTAAGGGATAAACAATGAAGACAATATTTGACGAAGGAAAATATCAGGGAATAGCAGAAGTCCTTGGTGAAAAAGATAGAAGAGTAAAAATGCAGGAGACTATTTTTAAGAAGTATCCAGATAGGGTTTTAGTTGATGTAAAGATGAACATACCAGGACCTATTAAAAATAATCAATATCTAGAAATGATGTTTAAAAAAGGCATTGATGAATTAGAAGGTATATTTTTAAAAAATAATTTGAGTTACAAGTTAGTTGTAAGTTGGAATTACGATACTGGATGTGAAAATTTTTATATAGTAGATAATAAAATAAATTATGTAAAAAAGTATTCCGTAAAATTTGAAGATAAGTCAGAATTAGGACGATTATTCGATGCAGATGTTTTAATAAAAAGTAAAAAACAGGCAATTTCAAGAAAAGATCTTGGATTACCTGCTAGAAAATGTTTTATTTGTTCACATCCGGCTAAAGAATGTGCTCGTTCACGAAGACATTCCATTGAAGAACTACAAAATTATATATTTCAAATTTATAGAAAAAATTTTAAAAATCAAACAAAAAAGTAAACAAATTTTATTTTGAAAAATTTGTTTTTTGATAAATTCTCTAATCTCGGAAGTGAAATTCCGAGATTTTTTTACGAATTAGTATCGTCTTAAAAACTATGATAATATATTTTTATTTGTTGTGAATGTTGCACAGTTAGAGGAGCTTAATATTATTATAATATAGTTTTATATTATTTATATTTACAAATAATCTTGAAATAAATTGGAATTAATGAGTTGTTTTATTTTAAATCGCTTCCAAATCGTGTTACTGTATAAGTGTTCGATGAGAGAACACCAGATATATCAAGGCTTCCAAACAAGCATTCTATATATGGCTTTATTAATTAGGAGGTATGTTTATATGTTTTCGAAGAAAAACGCTATGAAACAAAAGATTGAAAAAATGGAGCCTCAAAAGCAACGCTTCTCAATCCGTAAGTTTACTATCGGAGCTGCATCTGTATTAATTGGATTAACTTTCTTTGGGATGGAAGGACAATCAGTTCATGCTGATACTTTAAGTAAATCCCAAGTAGCACAAACCGAAAATAATACAGCTAAGACTGATTCTAAAGCTGACGTTAAAGTAGATGGCAACAAAGTTGTCGTTACAGGTCAACCAACACAAAAGGCTGCAAATACTAACCAAGCTGCTAAACAACCAACACAAAAAGCAGCAACCGCTACACAACAAGCTGCAAAGCAACCTGCACAACAAGCTGTAAGTACTAACCAAGCTGCTAAACAACCAACACAAAAAGCAGCAACTACTACACAACAAGCTGCAAAGCAACCTGCACAACAAGCCGTAAATGCTAACCAACAAGCTACTCAACAACCAACGCAAAAAGCAACTTCACAATCTGAGAAAGCAGTTACTCAACAACCAACACAAAAAGCTGCTGCTTTAACTCAAAAAGATAAAGTTGCTCAACAATCACAATCATTAGCACAAAAACCTGCTACTCAAACTGCTGCTCAATCATCTTCAGAAGTTCAAGCTACTCACGTTAAGACTGAAAATGATTTACAAGCTGCTTTGAATAACACTCAAGTTACTAATATTGTTCTTGATAATGATATTATAAGTAATAACAGCAATTATTTCAACTTAAATAATGGAACCGCTCGTCAAGTTACTATTTCAGGTGACAACGGTAGTGGTAAGAATGCAAGTTGGGATGCTGGTAGTAACTATATTTGGTTAGGTCAAGGTACTGAAAACAACAACCAACAATGGGACATTACTTATAAAGATATTAACATTGCTTCAAGTAATCAACAAGGTTACAGCCCAATTAGCTTTGGCGATAATGTTACTGGTACAGTAAACTTTGAAAATGTAACTAATGGTGGTAACGGTGTATTACTTTACGCACCTAAAGCTAATGTAAATATTAGTAATACTACTTCATCACCTGTAGGTAATTCAACTGACCCTAACATTACTGCTAATAACGTAAATGTTGGTGATAATGTTACTTTGAATACTACTTCAACTCCTTACCAACAAGGTGACATTTATGCAAGTGGTGATGTCATTGTTAGTGGTAAGAATGTTAAGTTAACTGCTAAGGGTACTGATGGTAGCCTTACAAACCCAGTTACTAACATTAGAGCTGGTCGTAATGTAGTATTTAAGACTGGAGCAGATGTTGAATTATCTGGTTCAAATGCTAAAAACGAATATATTACTAACTTGTTCACAAGAGGTACACTTGATATTCAAGAAGGTGCTAAGGTTGTCATTAACACTGATGTTCAAGCAATGAACCTTCCAACTCCAACTGATCAAGGTGGCTTTAACAGTTACGACTTCCCACATGGCAGAGCATCAATTAACCTTTACAACTATGGTGCAAATATTGATGGTGATTTAACTATTAATGAATCTGCTCCTGCAGGTTCAAGTGGTGTAATTGCAGGTATTGCTGTTCAAGGTAATCCTAACAATATGGCTGATGTAATTATTGGTTCAAAGGGTAGTTACACTATTAACTCAACTGGTTCACGTGATACCCGTGGTATCTTCTTTAGTGCTGATAACCATACTTTAGGTTTAAAGGAAGGTGCTAAAGCTACATTTAACATGGGTCACGGTGTTTCAAACGCTGTATTCAGAGCTGATAACATTATTTTGAAGCCAAAGGCAAGCATTAACATCACTACTTACCAAGATAACAATGGTAATGCAAATAATGGTATTCAAGCCGATGGTGCTGGTGACCACTCAGGTCCTATCGTTGTAGGTTGGAATCCACAAACAGGTACCCCAGACAAGTCAGACTTTGTAACTAACAATACTCACGCTACTATTGATATTGAAGGTGGATCTAACTTAACTATTATCCGTAAAGTTGATGGTACTTCTAAGCAAGCTAACAGTCCATTAATTGTTTATGGTTCTAACGGTGGTAACCCATTCAACATGTACTTGACAATGAACAATGGTACATTAGACCTTGAAGATGCTTTGCAAATGGATAGTAATACTGGTACACCGCATGATACTGTTAAATATTCTCAATATCTAGGTAGTAGACAAAATGTCTTTCCAATTGGTATGATTGCAATGTATGCCCTTGCTTCAAACAACTATGTACAAATTACTAACCCACAATTATTCAAGATGGAAAGAACTGGCTATCAAAAGGGTATGTTCTTCCGTCTCGAAGGTGGTAAGAATGAAATTTCTATTACTTCAAATAATGGTACTCCAATTCCACTTGATTATGATTCAATAGCAGGCGTTAAGTATACTAATGGTAATGTATCTACTGCTAACCATTATCACTGGGATGTTACAAGTATTAACACTGTAAACAAGTGGGGGAACTGGTCTTGCAACTTTAACAATAAGAATGCTCTAACTTCAGTAGCTCCATCTTCATCTTCAAAAGGTATTTCATTTGGCGAAGCTGATGCTAGTGTAAGCTTTGCACCTCAAGTTGCATCAGTTGATGGCAATTCTGGCATGTCAACACCTTATGACTTTAACAACTACTTCAACTGGTGGGGTGGTTCTAAGATCGCCTTGGGTAGTAAGTTGATTAAAGATGCTGATAAGTATAACCCAAAGGGTGGTACTATCACTGTTAATGAAAATGCTACTTTGACACCAGAAGATGCTGCTAATGCTATTACAAATAAGTCAGAATTAGGCGGCAACCCAACTTATTCTTGGGATAAAGATGCTACTCCAAGTACTGCTAAGCCAGGTACCTTTGATGGTAAGGTTGTTGTAACTTATGATGATAAGTCAAGCAGTGTAGTTGCAGTTAAAGTTATCGTAAGAAGCTTAGCTGAAGAATATACTCCAGTTGGTCAAGATATCCATGTAAAGCAATATCAACCTGCAAAGGCAATTGACGGTATCAAGAACACTGCAGATATGCCAAAGGGTACTGAATATACTTGGAAAGAAGCTCCAGATACTTCAATTGTAGGTTCTCAAATTGCTACAATTGTTGTAACCTTCCCAGACAAGTCAACTAAGGATGTTCCAGTTAACGTATTTGTAACTGGTACTACTGATAAGAAGTCAGATGCTGAACAATATGTTCCAGTTGGTCAAGACATTCATGTAAAGAAGGGTGAACCTGTAAAGGCAATTGACGGTATCAAGAACACTGCAGATATGCCAAAGGGTACTCAATACACTTGGAAGACAACTCCAGATACTTCAAAGGTTGGTACTCAACCAGCAATCGTTATTGTAACTTACCCAGATAAGTCAAGAAATGACGTTTCAATTAAGGTTATTGTAACTGATTCTACTAAGCCAGCTGAAAAGACTGATGCTGAAAAGTATGAACCAGTTGCTCAACCAGTAACTGTTGATAAGGGCGCTGTTGCCAAGGCAATTGATGGTATCAAGAATACCTCAGATATGCCAAAGGGTACTGATTACACTTGGAAGACAACTCCAGATACTTCAAAGGTTGGTACTCAACCAGCAACTGTTATTGTAACTTACCCAGATGGTTCAAAGGATGAAGTTCCAACTACTGTTATTGTTAAGGATGAAAACAAGCCAGTAAATCCTGATCAACCAGTAAACCCAGAACCAGAGACTCCAACTACCCCAACAGATACTAATAATACTACTCCTCAAACTAAGGTAATTGAACCTACTGATATTAATGACCCAGCTCAAAAAGACTTGTTTAAGACTGTAACTAGAGTTATTACTATTAAGAAGCCTGGTGAAAAGACTCAAACAATTACTCAAACTGCAAACTTTACTAGAAACAAGACTATTAATGTTGCTACTGGTGAAGTAGTTTCATACGGTAACTGGACTCCAGCTGAAAAGACATTTGATAGTGTTGATGTTCCAGAAATTGATGGTTACACTGCAAACGTTGACGGAAATGTTGATGAAGTAGAAGTAACTGCTGATTCAGATGACATGACTGCTACAGTAACTTACACTCGTGATGAAAAGAAGCACGAAAGTGAAAAGTCTGAAAAGACTGAAAAGCACGAAGAACCATCTGCAGAAAAGAAGTCATCTGCTACAATGTCAGGCAAGACTCATGCTAAAGTTAGTGAAGTTGGCTACAACTACAACAACTCTCCAAGAGCAGAAGCTGGTTATAACTATAATAATACTCCAAAGTCAACTGTACTTCCTGGTTGGCTTAAGGGTAACACTCCACAAACTATTGCATGGCTTAGAAGTCATGGCTATCAAGTAACAGTTGGTCCTAACGGTGAAATCGTTAAGATTACTAAGACTATGGGTGGCAAGACTTACACTTATGAAATTGGTAAGAATGGTCAATTAGTTGCAACTGCTGTTTCAGGCAATAAGACTAGTGCTAAGACTTTACCACAAACAGGTTCTAAAGATGCAAGTGTTGCTGCTTCAGTTGGCTTAGCTGTAGCTGCTGCTGGTACTATGTTAGGTCTTGCTGCAGATCGCAAGCGTAAAGAAGACAAGTAATTGTTGAATAACATCTTTCTTGAACAATAAAAGAAAATTAATTCAATAACTTTCTAGTCAATAAACCTAAAAAAGTCAGTTCGATATGAACTGGCTTTTTTGTGTCCAAAAAAATAATTAAGTTAATTTTCGTTGGCTTTTTGCCAAACTCGTTCCGCAATTCCTTCGCT
The DNA here is from genome assembly GCF_052615405.1 of Lactobacillus sp. PSON. Lineage (NCBI taxonomy): Bacteria > Bacillati > Bacillota > Bacilli > Lactobacillales > Lactobacillaceae > Lactobacillus > Lactobacillus sp. PSON. The sequence goes on from NZ_JBQXFW010000006.1 coordinate 188,926, forward strand.
TGTAACTAAGTGAGTAAAAATCCCGCTTCTAAGAGCTCCTAATAAAGCGTTTGTTTTAAAACGGTTCTTCACAATTACAAAGCGATTAGGAGTATTTTGTAAATCTTTTATTGAAATTGAACAAATATTATTGTCAAGTTGAGTAAAAAAGTTACCTTCTATGTCATAAGCATGACCAAAAACTAATCCAGCTATTTTATTCACATCAATATCCTTAAATAAAATAGGAGCATAATTTTTCATAAAAAATTGATTTACTTGAATTGATTGAAATGTTCCTAGTCCAGCAAAAGTTAAGTCAAGATTTTGATAGTAATTAATCAAATTTTGATAAAAAGGCTCTTGTTGAATATCTTTAATTAATTGTGGATTTTTTACATATAAAGGAGCAGGTAAAGTATAAGCTTTTGCATTAAATTTTGTAGCAGCTTCTTGAGTTAGTTGCTTTTTTCGAGGACTAGAATTGAATGTTTGTCCAGAAAGTTGAATAAAATTTAAATCTTTTCGCTCCTCTTCTTTAAAAAATCGAATAATATCCATCATTAAAGTTCCCCAGCTCATTCCAATATTGTGAGCACTTTTAGCGTAATTTTGAATTTGTTGTGCAGCGAATTTTACGATAGCTTCATTATCTTGATTAGTAGTATCTTGATCTTTTAAAATAAATACTTCTTTAAGGTGAAATTTGTTTTGAAATTTACGTTCAAGTTCTGAATCTCGTTTTGTTTGTTGTTGAATACTGATTTGTACAATGCCGTGTTTTTGTGCATCATCTAGAGCTTTGGATACTAAATAGCGTGAAAGATTGTATTTTTGTGAAATATCAGCAATATTTAATTTACTTAAATAATAATCATGGGCAATCCCTGCTAGAATGTCATCTGTAAGTTGTGTCATTGTATACCTTACCTTCCTTAATTAATAGAATTCACTTCACCTATTATTATATACTTAATTATTTGAATTATTTTAATAAATAGACTTATTTTTGAAAAATGCAAAAATTGAATTTGTGGTAGAATATTAAAGTTGGTGAAAATTTATGTTAGAAGAGGAAATATAAAATGACTGAAGATGAACATGGATATACACATCATTTGTCACATCATCACCATATGAAAATTCAGTGGGATGATTTTTTTAAAAGTGATGATAATACACTTGCTCGTAATGCAACCATTGTTGAAAAAGGATCCTTAGTTGGTAGAATTGGAATCATGCTTTTAAGTTGTGGTACGGGAGCATGGAGAGTTCGAGATTCGATGGATACAATTGCTAGAACACTTGGTATTACTTGTTCTGCTGATATTGGCTTAGTCTCAATTGAATATACTTGTTTTGGACTAAATAATGAATCATATTCTCAAACTTTATCCATTCCATCAACTGGTGTTAATATGACTAAGTTAAATGCAATGGAGAAGTTTGTACGGCAATTTGAAAAAGGACATGGTCATTGGACTTTAGGGCAAATTAAAACCCGACTAAATGAAATTGAAGGTTTTACTGCATCATATCCAACTTGGATTACTGGACTTGCTTCCGGGCTTGCGTGTGCTGGGTTTATTTTTTTATTAGGCGGAAGTCTTCCTGAAGTCATTTGTGCTTTCTTTGGAGCCGGAGTGGGTAATTATGTTCGAGGAGAAATGGGAAAACATAAAATCACTTTGGTTGCAAAGATTGCAGCAGGTGTAGCAGTTGCTTGTGCAGTATATTTTGCCATATTTATGCTTTTGCAAAAGTTAACAAATATAGATTATCACCATATCTATGGTTATATTGGAGCAATGTTATTCGTAATTCCTGGTTTTCCTTTCATTACCTCAGGATTGGACATGTCAAAACTAGATATGAGGTCAGGACTAGAGAGAATGACTTATGCTGCTTTAATTATTTTAATTGCTACTATGACTGGATGGGCAGTAGCGATGATTTTACAGATTCATCCAGGTACAATGCCCAAACTACAACTTAATCCAATTGTTTTAACGGTGTTACGGTTTATTGCAAGTTTTTGTGGTGTTTTTGGCTTTTCAATTATGTTCAATTCTCGCCCTGAAATGGCAGCAACAGCAGCTGTAAGCGGAGCAATTGCTAATACTTTGAGACTTAGTTTGGTAGATTTTGATCATATTCCAGCAGCTTTAGCTGCCTTTATTGGTGCGACACTTGCTGGTCTTTTGGCAAGTATTGTAAGAAACAAGGTTGGTTTTCCTAGAATTGCCTTAACAGTTCCATCTATTGTAATTATGGTGCCGGGACTATATATGTATAAAGCAATGTTTAACTTTGGAATGACAAATATTAATATTGGAGCGTATTGGATTGTAGAAGCGTTGATGATTGTGGCAGCATTGCCTTTAGGACTTTTAACAGCAAGAATTATTACTGATAAAAAATGGCGCCATGTTGATTGGTAATAAAAAAGAGAGCAACTTAATTGCTCTCTTTTTTATTTAAAAATATGCTATTTAATAAAATGCTGTACTCATGATGAGTAAAACAGCAGCAATTGCGACCCCAAAGCCAACAATGCCTAACATAATATTCATCTATATCATCTTCTTCTATAAGTCTATATGTGGCACAAAAATAGTATAACACAAAATGAGATGATATGAAAGCGATTACCTATTCTAAAAGATCTCCAAAAGTTGCCTCTGTAACTTTTTGTAAATCCATTGGATTAAGAAATACACTGCGTCCGACTTTACCACTTGAAACTCCAACTTCTTCTTGGTCTTTCATACTGTTATCAAGGTAAATAGAGTAATGATGAGTAAAATGAATTCCAATTGGTGTGTTAGCTCCATGAACATAACCAGTTGTTTTTTCTAATTTTTTTAGTGGAATCATTTCGCACTTTTTATTACCAGAAATTTTAGCTAATTTTTTCATGCTTAAGTGTTCTGTTACTGGAACTACACCGACTAAAGGACCGGTTTTATTTCCTTCAACGGCTAAGGTTTTGTAGACCAAATGCTCATTTTCATTTAAAATGGAAGTGTCCATTTGCGCTACACCGCCTTTATCTTCGCGAGTTGCAAATGATGCTTGACGGTATTTGATCTTATGTTGATCAAGAATTTTTTCAACTAACGTTTTTTCGAGTTTGTTTTTCTTTTTCTTCTTTGACATATTAATCACCGTTTACATGATAACATTGAAATTGATTTTTAAAAAGGAAGTAAAAAATGAAGTTATTAGTTATAAAAATAGAAACCAGTCATGAAGTAGAAGATGCTTTGAGTATTTTTAGTCAAGATAATTTAAATTCACTTGGAACAGAAACTAGAAAAAGAAGTGACTTTGAAAAAGTAGGTCAACTTCATGATTCTACTGTTGTTGAAATGAATGATATTGAAGATTTGCCAAAAGATACACAATTTATGGCATATTTTGATGAAGAAGCTGATAAGGATAATTTAATTAAAAAATTCAATGAAAAATTGCAAGAATTAAAAGGTTATGGCTTGAATATTGGAGAAGGTAAAATCACTACTTCTTATGTGGCAGATCAAGATTGGAATACAGCTTGGCAAAAATATTATCATGTAATTGATTTTTCACGTCATTTAGCAATTGTTCCAGAATGGGAAGATTATCAACCTAAGTTTGAAGATCAAAAACTTATTAGACTTGATCCAGGTTTGGCTTTTGGTACAGGAAATCATAAAACCACTCAACTTGCAATGATGGGGCTTGAAAGAGCAATGCTTAAGCCAGTGGATGTTGTGGATGTTGGAACTGGTAGTGGAATTTTAGCAATTGCAGCTGCAGAATTAGGTGCAAAGCATGTTTTAGCAACTGATATTTCTGATGAATCAATGAGTGCAGCTAAAGAAAACGCAGCTCTTAATAATCTAACTAATATTGAGCTTCAAAAAACAAGTCTTTTAAAAGATGTAAAGGGTAAATTTGATATCATTGTCGCTAATATTTTGGCAGAAATTTTATTAGATTTAATTCCACAAATGAACGAACATTTGAATGAAAATGGTCAAGTTATTTTTTCTGGAATTGATTATTTACAATTACCTAAGATAGAAAAAGCATTAGATGAAAATGGTTTTAAGATTGATTTAAGTATGCGACAAGGTCGTTGGGTAGGACTTGCAATTACTAGAAAAGACTTAGATAACTAGATAAATTAGCAAATAGTGGTACAATAGTAACAAATTAAATTAAACTTAGATTAGGAGTCGAAAGTTTTAATGAAAAAATTAAGTACAAAATACGAAACAGTGCCAGTAGTTATGTGGAGTTTAATAATTGCTGCGTTGCCGTATTTATTTAGCTTAGTTGAAATTCCTGTTGTTTGGCGCGTGGGATTATTATTTATGATTATTAATGTAATAATCAGTTATCATGTAGGAAAAGTTATTAAGAAAAATCGACTTAGCCGATTATGGTTGCTTATTTTACCGTTGATTTTTTGTGTAGCTGTTTTATTTAAGTTTGCTGAATATAATCTCCTATTTGGGCTTGTGTACTTAATTTTTGAAATGTTTGGCTATATGAGTAAGCAAATGTACCGTTAGGAAGGGATGGTTTTATGTCAAAGTATATTGAAATGACACATGATCAGGTGATTGATACTTGCAAAAAGTATATGGATAAATCACAATTAGCTTTTGTAGAAAAAGCATATGAGTATGCAAATAATGCTCATAGCGGACAAACTCGTGCATCTGGTCAACCATATATTATTCACCCAACACAAGTTGCAGGTACACTTGCTAATTTAGGACTTGATCCTGATACAATTGCGGCAGGATTTTTACATGACACAGTAGAAGATACACCAGTTACAAATGATGATATTAAAAATGAATTTGGTGAAGATGTGGCTTTTATTGTTGATGGGGTAACTAAGCTCAATAAGTATCAATATAAGTCTCATCAAGAGTTTTTAGCAGAAAATCATAGAAAAATGCTAATTGCAATGGCTAAAGACTTACGAGTAATTATGGTCAAATTAGCAGACCGTTTGCATAATATGCATACTTTACAGCATCTGCGTCCTGATAAGCAGCGTCGTATTTCTTCTGAAACAATGGATATTTATGCACCGCTTGCAGATAGATTGGGTATTGGAACTATCAAGTGGGAACTTGAAGATATGAGTTTTCATTATCTTAACCCAGAAGCTTATTACAGAATTGTCAACTTGATGGATGTTAAACGTAGTCAGCGAGAAAGTTATATTTCTGATGCAATTTCTGTAATGAAGAAGACTTTAGACAGTTTAGGAATTGAATATGAAATCTATGGTCGCCCTAAGCACATTTATTCAATTTATAAAAAAATGGTCAATAAGCATAAGGACTTTGATGAAATATATGATTTATTGGCTGTTAGAGTAATCGTCAAAACGGTAAGAGATTGTTATGCAGTACTTGGTGCAGTTCATACTGAATGGAAGCCTATGACAGGTCGATTTAAAGACTATATTGCAGTTCCTAAAGTTAACGGCTATCAATCTCTCCATACGACAATTATTGGTCCAGGCGGCAAGCCTCTTGAAATCCAAATCAGAACTGAACAAATGCATGAAGTTGCTGAATATGGTGTGGCTGCTCACTGGGCATATAAACGTGGAAACTTTGAAGGAGTGAAAGAATCCACTTCTGGCGAAAAACTGGACATGGTTCGCGAAATTTTAGAGCTTAAAGATGAAACTAAAGATGCTGGCGAATTTATGAAAAGTGTCAAAAGTGATATTTTTTCAGATAGAGTTTATGTGTTTACTCCACGTGGAGAAGTTTATGAACTACCAAAAGGATCAGTAACTTTAGATTTTGCTTATGCAATTCATACTCAAGTCGGTAATCATGCAGTTGGAGCTAAAGTTAATAATAAATTAGTTCCACTTGATTATAAGCTTAAAAACGGTGATGTCATTGAAATCATGACACAGACTAATGCTGCTCCAAGCCGTGATTGGGTAGATATTGTAAAAACAAGCCGAGCACGTAATAAAGTTAAGCGCTACTTTAAAGAACAAGATCGTGAAGAAAGTATTCACCGTGGTCAACAAGAATTAGCAGAAATGCTTAAAAATCATGATTTGTCTACAAAAGAATATATGGATAAAGACCATATTGAAAAGTTAGTAGAACACTTTAATTATCATAATGCTGATGAATTATTTGCTACAATTGGCTTTGGTGATCAATCAGTTATCAGTGTGTTTAATCAATTAACGATTGATTTGCGCAGAAAAGATGAAAAAGAAAAGCAAAAGAAACTTGAGGAAAAAATTCTAAACTCTGGTCAAAAAGCTGCCAATGATGATAAGAAGCAATCTAAGAGTTCTTCTGCAATGAAAGTCAAACATCGTGATGGTGTAATGATTCAAGGTGTTAGCGACTTAATGTTGCACTTAGCCAAATGCTGCAATCCAGTGCCGGGAGACAAGATAATTGGTTATGTAACTAAAGGTCGCGGGGTAACGATTCACAGACAAGATTGTCGAAATATTACTAAAGAAGCTGAAGAACAAGGACGCTTAATTGATGTTGAATGGGAAAATGTTGGAGAAAATAATCAATCATTTAATGCAAACTTAGAAATTTTTGGTTATAATCGTTCTAATTTATTAAGCGAAGTGATTAATAAGCTTAATTCATTAACTAGTAACATTAATAATATTTCAGGTAAAGTCAATGAAGAGAACATTGCCCACATGTATGTAACTGTTGCGGTAAAGAATTCAGGACAATTGGATGATATTTTAAGTAAATTACGTGATATTCCTGATGTTTATGAAACAAAGAGGTCAGATAATTAATGCGAGTTATAATTCAAAGAGTAAATAAAGCGCAAGTTGATATTGATAATGAAACTGTCGGAAAAATAAAGCGTGGATTTTTGTTATTAGTTGGAATTGCAGAAGGTGATGAGCTTCCAGTAATTAAAAAAGCTGCTGACAAAATTGCTAAGATGCGAATTTTTGAAGATGAGGATGGTAAAACTAATTTATCTTTAAAAGATGTTAATGGTGAAATTCTTAGTGTAAGTCAGTTTACGCTTTTAGCTGATACTAAAAAGGGCAATCGCCCAAGCTTTGTTCATGCAATGCGTCCGCCAAAATCAAAAGAATTATGGAAAGACTTTAACCAAGAGTTAATAGATAAAGGTTTTCATGTAGAAACAGGTCATTTTGGAGCTGATATGCAAGTTAGCCTTGAAAATGATGGTCCATTTACAATTGTTTTAGATTTATAAAATAATGCGCTTTCATAGGTTGACTTTATTCTATTAAAAATATAAGCTAGAAAAAGAATTATCGATGACAAAGATTGAAGATTAGCAATTATTCATTTTCAGAGACTGCTTATTTTGGTGAAAGAGCAGATGAATAGCTAACTGTGACCCCTTTAACAGATAATAGTTCGTGTCGCGAGCGTTAATCGTAGCAAGCAAAAGGTGGTACCGTGCTAATCTTAAGCGCCCTTGATTTAATTCAAGGACGCTTTTTATTTTGTTAATTAAAAAAAGGATTGATTAAATGAGAGTTCAAAAACCTAAAGGAACCGTTGATATTTTACCGGGTGATTCAGGCTCATGGGAAAAAGTAGAACAAATTGCTAGAGACTTTTTCAAACGTGCAAATTATCGCGAAATCCGTACACCAAGTTTTGAAAATTATGAAGTATTTTCTCGTTCTAGTGGTGAAACTTCTGATGTTGTTGAAAAAGAAATGTATGATTTCAATGACAAAGGTGGTCGTCACATTGCTCTTCGTCCTGAAGGTACAGCTGGTGTCGTTCGTGCATATGTTGAAAATAAGCTTTATGGTCCCGATGTAGTTAAACCATTCAATGTTTACTATATTGATAATACTTTTAGATATGAGCGTCCACAAGCTGGTCGTCAACGTGAATTTCACCAAATTGGGGTTGAAAGTTTTGGCTCAAATAGTGCATTTGCAGATGTTGAAACTATCATGATGGGACATGATTTGCTTGCTGAACTTGGAGTTAAAAATTATGAATTGCATATTAACTCATTAGGAAATGCTCAAGTTCGTCAAGATTATCATGATGCATTAGTAAATTACTTTACTCCAATTAAAGATGAATTATCTGAAGATTCTCAACGTCGTCTTGAAAAGAATCCACTTCGTATTTTGGATTCAAAGGCCGATGAAGATAAGAAATTTTTGCCAGATGCACCAAAAATTGTTGATTATCTTGATGAAGAATCAAGAAATAATTTTAATACAATTACTGAAATGCTTGATCAACTTGGCATTAATTATGTATTAGATGATGATTTAGTTCGTGGACTTGATTACTATACTGGAATTATCTTTGAATTCATGGTAGAAGATAAGAACTTATGGGAATCTGCAACCACTATTCTTGGTGGTGGTCGCTATAATCACTTAGTAGAAGAGTTTGATGGACCTCAAACACCAGCTGTTGGTTTTGGTATTGGTGAAGAACGTTTGATGCTTGTTTTGAAGCAGCAAAATCCAAGCCTTTTCCAAGATAGCGGTATTGATTTCTTTATTACCAACATTGGTGAAGGAACTGGTATGAAGGCAGTTGAGATTGCTAGAAGTTTGCGTAAGCAAGGATTTAAAGCTCAATATGATGTTGACCAAAAGAAGTTAAAGGCTCAATTTAGAAAAGCTGATCGAGTTCATGCTAAGTATGTAATTACTTTGGGAGCTAAAGAACTTGAGGATGGCGTTTTAAATATTAAACGTTTAGAAGATGGTAAGACAATTGATTTGAGTTTAGATGACTTGAATGATATGCAAACTATTATGAAGAAATTAGAGGATTAATTATGATGGAAATGGATAAAAGAACTGATTACAGCGGTAACATTACTGCAAAATATCTTGACCAAGAAGTAACTTTATATGGTTGGGTACAACGTGTACGTAATTTAGGAAACTTAGTGTTTATTGACTTACGCGATCGTGAAGGTATCGTTCAAGTTGTGGTTAATAAAGATTCTGGTAAGGAATTAATGGAAATTGCTGATTCACTTGGTAGTGAAGATGTAATTGAGGTTAAGGGTAAGGTTGTTAAGCGTTCAAGCGTTAACCCTGACATGAAGACTGGGGAAGTTGAAGTTGATGCAAGTTCAATTGAAGTTTTGAATAAGTCACAAGTTCCTCCATTTGAAATTAAAGATGATGTTGAAATTGGTGAACAAACTCGTTTGAAGTATCGCTATCTTGATCTTCGTCGTCCAACTTTACAAAATGCGATTATCTTACGTTCAAAGATTTTACGTGCAATTCATGAATACTTTGATGAAAATGGCTTTATTAATATTGAAACTCCAATTTTAGGTAAGTCTAGTCCAGAAGGAGCACGTGATTACTTAGTTCCTTCAAGAATTTATCCAGGAAGCTTCTATGCTCTTCCACAATCTCCTCAATTGTTCAAGCAACTTTTGATGGCTGCTGGATTTGATAAATATTACCAAATTGCACGCTGCTTCCGTGATGAAGACCTTAGAGGTGACCGTCAACCTGAATTTACTCAAATTGATATGGAAGCTTCTTTTGTTGATGAAAAGGGTATCCAAGATTACACTGAAGGTCTTCTTAAAAAAGTTATGAAAGATGTTATGGGTATTGAACTTAAGACCCCAATTCGCCGTATTACTTGGGATGAAGCAATGAACAAGTACGGTAGTGATAAGCCAGATACTCGTTACGAAATGTTTTTGCATGATTTAAGCCCAATCTTTAAAGATAGTGACTTTAAGGTATTTTCAGGTGCAATTGCTGATGGTGGTTTTGTTAAAGGAATTGCTGTTAAAGGTGGTGCTGAAAAGTACTCAAGAAAGCATATTGAACAAAAGCAAGACTACATTAAACGTTATCACGCTAAAGGATTAGCATGGGTTAAATTTGAAAATGGAGAATTTTCAGGTCCTGTAGCTAAGTTCTTAACTGATGAAAACAAACAAGCTTTAATTAAAGAATTTGGTCTTGAAGGTGGAGAACTTGTAGTAATGGTTGCTGACAAGTGGAAAGTAGTTACTGATTCACTTGATCACCTTCGTCGTGAATTCGCTAAGGAAACAGGTATTATTCCTAAGGATGTTTATGACTTTGTCTGGGTTGTTGACTGGCCATTATTTGAATATGATGAAGGTTGGGGTCGCTGGATTGCTGCTCACCACCCATTTACAATGCCAGATGACAAGGGTATTGAATTACTTGACACTGATCCACATAAAGCTCATGCACGTAGTTACGATATTGTTATGAATGGGGATGAACTTGGTGGTGGTTCAATCCGTATTCATAAGCGTTCAATTCAAGAAAAGATGTTTAAGGCTCTTGGTTTCACTAAGAAACGTGCTTATGAACAATTTGGTTACTTGATGGATGCTTTAGATATGGGATTCCCACCAGAAGCAGGTCTTGCAATTGGTCTTGATCGTTTTGCTATGATGCTTGCTCAAAAAGACAATATCCGTGATGTTTTAGCATTTCCTAAGAATGCTTCTGCTTCAGAACCAATGATGCATGCTCCAGCTCCAGTTGCTGATCAACAATTGGCTGATCTTGGAATTGAAGTTGAAGAACAATATGAAGATAGTGTTAAGGAAACTGAAGCTCGTCTTGAAAAAGAAGCAAAAGAAGATGCTGATAAAAATTCAACTTGGGATGAATAAATAGTTTGAATAAAAAGGCAAAGTTTAGCCAATATCATTTCTTAATTTGATGACATTGGTTTAGGCTTTGTCTTTTTTGTAGTTTTAAACTTTATTAATAAATATGTTAACGTTTTGTAATCTTATTAGCCTAAAAATCTGCTATAGTTATTCCTTGGATATATTAGATAAGAAAAAATTAAGTAAAGATACAAATTTTTATAAGAGGGATTTAATTGTTAAAAAAGAGAAAGATATTAGGTGTTTTGGCATGTGTTAGTGTTCTTTCAACTACAGGAATTACTATCACAGATAATATTCAAATAGTTCAAGCTGCAAAGAAATCAGTTAAATCACGCTCATATGGAGTGGATGTTTCTGTATATCAATCAGGTAGTTTAAATGCTCATGCAAATGCTGGTTCACAATTTGCAATTGTAAAAGTAAGTGAAGGTACTAGTTACCGTAATCCTAAAGCTAGAGCACAAATTGCTAGTGCAAAAGCAAATAATATGTTACCAATGGCATACCACTTTGCCTTATTTGGTGCTAACTCTGGAGCTGCTGTTGCGGAAGCAAACTATGCAATTTCAAGTGCAAGAGCTATGGGACTTCCAAAAGGCTCTTACATTGCTTGTGATTGGGAAACTGGCGATGGTAATAATGTAAATGGTGGTCGTGAAGCTAGTGCCAACGCTATTATTGCTTTTATGAATCGCGTAAAGGCAAGTGGTTATAAGCCACTTCTATATTCAGGTGCTTCACTTCTTAATAACAATATCAATACTAATAAGGTGACTTCTAGATACCCTAATTCTTTATGGGTAGCTAGTTATGCAACTATGGGAAGAATTGATAAGCCTAACTTTTCTTACTTCCCATCAATGAGCGGAGTTGCTATCTGGCAATTTACTGATAATTGGCGTGGATTGAGTGTTGATGGTAATATCAGTCTTTTACCTTTATCTTATGGAAATGGCTCATCCAGCCAAGCTCCAAAGGCAAAGTCAATTAAAAATAAAAAGACTGTAATGCATACAGCCCACGTTTATAATAAAGCAGGTAAGAGAACTGGTAAGACAGTCAAAGCTTATAAGAGAGTGACTGTTCTTGGCGGTGTAGTTACTATCAATAATAAAAAGTTTTATCGAATTGGAAATGATAAATATATCAAACTTGCTAATGTTGACGGTACCCCACGCACATTAAAGCACACTTCATATGTTTACAAGAGTAATGGTAAAAAGGTTAAGCGTATGAAGCTTAAGAAGGGTGCTAAGATAGCAACTTATGGTAGTAAAAAAATCAAAAATAAAAAGTTCTACAAAATTAACAAAAATCGTTATGTAAAGGTTAAGAACTTTAAATAGAAAAAAGCTGAACTTCTTAGTTCAGCTTTTTTATTTTGATTTAAATGTTTTTGACATATTTTTCAATACGCTTCAAGGCTTCTTTAAGTTGTTCAGTTGAAGAAGCATAGGATAAACGAATATATCCTTCGCCACCTTTGCCAAAGTAACGACCAGGTGTAACACCAACTTTAGCTTTTGTAGCAAGTTCATTGGCAAAAGCTTCGTCATCTTGACCGAACTCATCTGGAATTTTAGCAAAAATATAAAATGCACCTTGTGGAGTAGACATTTCAAAACCTAATTTTTCAAGACCAGACTTCATAAATTTAAGTCGGTTTTCATAGATTTCACGTGACTCAAGTGGATCATTCTGACCATTATTAAGTGCCTCGATTGCAGCAGCTTGAACATTGTCAGTAACTGAAGTTACTAAGAATGCATTTACTTTGCGAATGCTTTTCATGATTTGGCTTGGTGCAGCAATATAGCCTAATCTCCAACCAGTCATTGCATAAGCTTTTGATAAACCAGAAATCAAAATATTTCTTTCTGGAATATATTCTGAAAGAGAATGGTGAACATTACCATCATAAACTAATTCACCATAGATTTCATCAGTAATAGAAAATAATTGATATTTAGCAATAATCTTTGCTAATTTTTTAAGAGTATCTGCTGGATAAACGCGTCCAGTAGGATTAGATGGATCAGTTAAAATAATTGCTTTGGCACCTTTGCCTTCACCATTTAAAACTTCTTCAAGATGTTCAGGAGTTAGAACAAAACCATCTTTTGAAGTGTCAATTTGAACAGGAGTTGCACCAGTCAATTTAATAAGTTGGAAATATAAAGCCCATACTGGAGTAGGGACTAAAATTTTATCTCCAGGATTTAAAATTGACATGAATACATCATTTAGAGCGCCAGTTGCCCCAACTGTTACACAAATTTCAGTTTGTGGATCGTAATCTAAATTAAGACTGCGCTTAAGGTAGGCGCTGATTGCATCCAAAAGTTCAGGTTTTCCTGCTTGAGGAGCATAGTGAGAGTCATTGGCATTAATGTCATCAATCGCGGCTTGCTTTACGTGTTCCGGAGTATCTAAATCAGGTTCACCGATAGTTAACTTGATAATACCTGGAATCTTTGAAGCTTTTTCGTCAAAAGCACGAATTCTAGACGGGGTTAATGAATTTAACCGAGTATTTAATGTCATTGATAAATCATCAGCTAATTTTGGCATACTAAATTTTCCTTTCTACTTGTAAATCTATTTTAAATTATTAAGAAGCTTGAAACAATAATTTTTTAGATAAATTTGCTATATTATAGTTGAGCTAATAAGCAGAAAGGAAGTTTAAATATGTTTGATAAAGAAAAACGTTTGAAAGAACTTACTAAACAGCAATATGATGTTACCCAAAAAGCTGAAACAGAATACCCATTTACTGGCAAGTATGATGATTTTTATGATAAAGGAATTTATGTAGATATTGTTTCAGGTGAGCCGCTTTTTTCTAGTGAGGATAAATATGATGCTGGATGTGGATGGCCGAGTTTTACTAAACCTATCAAAAAATTGGCTTACAAGCGTGATCAATCTTATGGCATGGAGAGAACTGAAGTTAAAAGTCCAATTGCCGATTCACACTTAGGTCATGTCTTTACTGATGGGCCACTTGATAGCGGTGGTCTTAGATACTGCATTAATTCAGCTGCACTTAAGTTTATTCCTTATGAAAAATTAGACGAAGAAGGATATAGTGAATATAAAAAATTATTTGAATAATTTAGCATTTTTTTAAAATAATTGCTTCTTAATCTTTTCAGAGCCTTTTGTTGATGATAGAATAAAAAACGTTAATTAAATAGAAAACGAGAAGGTAAATGAAAAGATTTAAGAATAGCATTTATGTAGGTTTACCAATTTTTTTGATTTTTGCTGTTTCAATTGTTCTTCATGCTTCATGGATAGAACAATTTGACAGTTTCTTTCAAGGATTGGTAAGAAGTGTTTCTGGTCTTCAAAGCTTAATGTTAAAAATTACTATGTTAGCAGCTCCGAAGTTAGATTTGGTTTGGATGCTTTTGATAGTGGTGATTTTATGGCTAAAGAAAAGACGTCCGCTGGCGATTAGTTTGGCAGTTACTTTAGTGAGTGCAGATGCAGTAGGCTTTATTGTAAAGCACTTAGTTCAAAGAGCACGTCCTGTACAACATTTAGCAATTGATGATGGATTTAGCTTTCCAAGTGGACATACTTTAGGTATGGGAATTATTGTTATTTGGATGATAATGGTAATGCTTCCTAAAGTTATGAAGAATAGAACTCATCGTATTTGGATTGATGTTTTATTAGTGATATGGCTAGTAATTGTAATGTGCTCACGTGTGTATGTATTTGCACACTATCCATCAGATGTTTGTGCGTCAATTGCACTTGCCTTAACTTGGGTTGGTGTAATTGAACTTATTCTTTATCCAGTTCTTAATAGATATTGGAGATTAGATTATTAAATAAATTAAAAAGGACAGTTATTGAAAAATAGCTGTCTTTTTTGTATCTTTAAAATAGTTAATGAAACTATTTAGCTAGGAGAAAATATGTTCAATCAAATTAAATATTTTATTTCAGTAGTTAAAAACAAAAATTTTACTAAAGCAGCTGAAGAATGTAATATTTCTCAACCTGCTATTTCTCAACAAATCAAGGAACTAGAAGCAGAACTTGGAACGCAACTTTTAGAAAGAAGTGGTCGAAGTTTTACTTTAACTAGAGCAGGTAAATACTTTTACAAGTATAGTCAAGATATTCTAGATAATGTTGAAATCTTGATTAAAGAAACACAGAAAATTGGTAATCAAAAAATGGCACCATATGTCTTACATGCGGGTTATTTGCGTAATTTTGGGACTAAGGAATTTTTTGCAGCGGTTAAACAATTTTCTAATGAATACCCTGATGCTAAATTAAATATTACAAGCGGTAGTCATGAAAAGTTATATCATTTATTAGAGGATAATAAATTAGATATTGCATTGAATGATTTACGTCGTGCGCCATCAGAAAAATATATAAATAAATTTTTAGCTTCAAGTAGCTTTGAAGTTGTAATTAATAAAAAATATATTGATTCTAATCGAACAAGAGTGCAGATGAAAGATTTAGCAGATTTATCTTGTATATTGGTAGTAAATTCTAGTGAGCAAGATGATGAAGAACATTATTATCGGGATATTTTAGGAGTTGAAGGAGATTTTTTAATTACTGATACTTATGACCAAGCAATTTTGATGGCAACTTTAGGCCAAGGATATTTGGTTGTTAATGATCGAACTAAGAAACAGATTAGTAATAATCCAGATTTAGTAACTTTACCACTTTATAATGGTGGCGAAAAAATGGAGCAGAAATATTATGCTTTTTGGAAAGCTGATAATTCTGGTTATTATATTGAAAGCTTTTTTGATATTTTGAAAAAGCAATTTGAATAATTTATTAATAAGTTTTACTTATGAAAAAGTCTAAGTTCTTAAAATTGTTCTTAGGCTTTTTTTGATTAGAATAATAAGTGAATTAAGAAATAAGATATTTTATGAGGTGAAAAATATGAAGAACGTTTTAATTATTGGAGCAACTGGTACTTTGGGTCAAGCTGCTACACAAGCAATTTTAGAAAATACAAATGATTACTTAACTTTATTCTCTCGTTCGGCTGATCGAATTAATATTGCTGATTCAAGTAGAGAAAAAGCAATTGCTGGGGATGTTACAAGTCAAGCAGACCTTGATAAAGCATTAGAGAATCAAGATGTAGTATTTGTAGCATTAAGTGGTAATTTAGGACGCTTTGCTAAGTCAATTGTAGAAGCAATGGATCGTAACAAAGTAAAACGATTAGTATTCATTACTTCAATGGGAATTTATAATGAAATTCCAGCTAGTGTTGGAGCTAGTGGTAATTTGAAAAATAATCCAGTTCTGCAAACTTATCGTGATGCAGCTGA
This sequence comes from Lactobacillus sp. PSON, assembly GCF_052615405.1. Classification (NCBI taxonomy): domain Bacteria; kingdom Bacillati; phylum Bacillota; class Bacilli; order Lactobacillales; family Lactobacillaceae; genus Lactobacillus; species Lactobacillus sp. PSON. The sequence goes on from NZ_JBQXFW010000006.1 coordinate 204,921, forward strand.
TGTAATTGAAAATTCAGATCTTGATTATACTATCGTTCGTCCTGGATGGTTCACTTCAGGACCTGTTGATTATGAAGTTACGAGAAAAGGTGAACCTTTTGGCGGACATGACGTTTCAGTTGCTTCAATTGCTGATTTAGTTCAAAAATTAGTAGATGATAATAATCTATATGCACGTGATAGTATTGGAATTAATACTCCAGAATAAAGATTCTAAGGAAGTTTAAATAAATGAAAAAAGAAGTTGTAGTTTTATTTGGTAGTGGTTCAATTGGTGAGGCAATTGTTAGAAGAGTAGCTAATGGTAAAAAATTATTACTTGCAGATTATAATGAAGATAATTTAAACACCGTTCAAAAAAGATTGCGAGAAGCTGGTTTTGATGTAGAAGTAATTAAGGCAGACCTATCTTCTCGTAAGTCAATTAGAGCAGTTGTTAAAAGAGCTCAAGAATTAGGTCAAATTAAGCACTTAGTTAATGCTGCAGGAGTATCTCCATCTCAAGCAACACCAGAGCAAGTATTAAAAGTTGATTTATATGGAACCTCTGTATTGCTTGAAGAATTTGGAAAAGTAATGGCTGAAGGAGGCAGTGGAATTATTATTTCTTCACAGTCAGGTCATCGTTTGCCAGAACTTGGTGAAGAAAAGAATAAAAAGCTCGCAATGACTCCAACTGAAGAATTGCTTAATTTAGATATTTTGCAAGCTGATATAATTACTGATTCTCTCTATGCTTATCAATATGCTAAACGTGAAAATGTATTACGCGTTGCAAGTGAATCAGTTAATTGGCAAAAGCGAGGCGCAAGAATCAATGCGATTTCTCCGGGGATTGTCATGACGCCATTAGCACTTGATGAATTAAATGGGCCAAGAGGAGCAGGTTATAAAAAGATGTTTGAATCAATGGTTACAAAACGTCCTGCTACTCCTGATGAAATTGCCGGTTTAGCAGAATATTTAATGAGTGAACAAGCTTCGTTTATTACTGGTGCTGATTTCTTAATTGATGGTGGTGTTACTGCGCAATATTGGTATGGAGATGTTGATGAAGTTAGAAGAACTAGCCAAGTTAAATAAAATATAAGAGGTAAAGTTATGACTAAAGTATTAATTTTAGGTGCAAATGGACAAATTGCACGTTTAGTAGAAGAACGTTTATTACAAGAAAATTCAAATATTAAATTGACTTTATTTTTGCGTAATGCGTCAAGGCTTAACAAATTAAAGGATAATCCTCGTGTAACAATTATTGATGGGGATGTTGAAGATACGGATGCAGTTGTTAAGGCTGCTAAAGGTCAAGATATCATCTATGTAGCGATGGTTGATCATGATAGTAATAATAAAATTACTAAAAATGTAATTAAGGCTGCAAAAGAAAATGGAATCAAGCGTATTATTTCGTCAAATATTTTAGGTATTTATGATGAAGTTCCTGGTGAATTTGGTGATTGGAATAGACAGCAAGTAAGTTGGGGATTGAGAGCTGCAATTAATGCAGATAGTCTTTTAGAAAACTCAGGGTTAGATTACACAACAATTAGAATTCCATGGCTTAATGATCATGATGAAGTTAAATATACTGTAACTCATAAAAATGAAGAATATATTGGAGTTTCTGGATCACGTAAAAGTGTTGCTGATGTAATTGTTAAAATGATTGAAGATCCAACGCTTTATGTAAATGACAGTATTGGATTAGCTGATGCTGATACTCAAGGTTTAAATAGACCTGTATATTAACTAATAGCAATAAAAATAAAGCTTAGATTTTTATTCTAAGCTTTATTTTTATTTATTTAATTTATGTTTAAGACCGATAGCTTCAAAAACATGAGCAGGCACAGCTATTACTAAGGCAGCTACAAATACAGAAATCATTCCAGCTGGTGGATAAATTGTAGCAGCTAGTATAATACCGATGATTTTGATACCAACATCAATTGTTAACCAGCGTTGTCGAAAAATAGATTTTAATTTTAATTTTTCATTAGTTTCTATTTTGGTTAGAGTATGGCTCATCCAAATATTAGAAATAGTGGTTAATGTTGCAATAACACCATACATTACTTGAGCAGTTTTATTATCAAAATTTGCACTAACTATTTTAGTAGTATATGGGAAAAGTGATGCCCAAAAGAGCATTACAAGATTTGCCCATAAAGTTACACCAGATATTTTCTCTATATGTTGCCACTCATTATGAATGCCAATCCACATAGTTCCCAACCAGAAAAATGAAATCGCATAAGAAAAGTAGCTTTCTCTTAAAGCCCAAATTCCTGTCCAGTTTAAAGTTTTAGGTTCTTGTAATTCCAATACTAAAATAGTCATAATAATAGCTAAAATTGCATCTGTAAACGCAGTTGTTCTTTCCTTATTCATTAACGTATCCTTCCATAGTTTTAATTTTTCATATTCATAATAACAGAAACTTCCATAAGTACAACTTATAATTAATCTTATAAATTTACGATTGGTTATCTAAAATAGTAATTCTATAATTAATAAAAAATAGAGAGGTAGAAAAATGACTGACGAACAAAAAATTATTGAATTATATCGTAAAGAAAATGAAGCAATGGTAAATAAAGATATTACTACTTTGAATGAAATTCTTACTCCAACTATGGAGTTAACACATATGACTGGATATGTTCAATCAAAAATGGAATGGATTGATCAGATTCAAAATGAACAAATGAAATACTATTCTTCTAAAGAAGATGAAATAGAAGGTATTGAAATTAATGGCAACAAAGCATCTTTAATTGGTAAGAATCAGGTAAAAGCAAGTATATGGGGTAGCAGTGTTTCTACTTGGAAATTGCAAATGAAGATGTATTTTGCAAAAGAAAATGGTAAATGGCTTATTACTAAGCAAGTGGCAAGTACTTATTAATAGTATGCTTTGAATGCATACTAGCATACTGAGTTAATATTTTTAAATTGATACGTGCTACTATACTATAAATATAAGTTGATTACAGGAGAAAAAATGACTGCACAAATTATTGGAATTGCAGTTTTGATAATTAGTTTAGTTGCTATGACCTATCAACCTGCAAGACAAACCGAAAGAATTAGTCATAGACGTTAAAAATAAATGGAAGGAAGCAAAGGAATGAAAGCAGCAATTTTTGTGGAACCAGGTAAAATGGATGTTAAAGAAATGCCAAAGCCTAAGATTGAAAAGCCAGGTCAAGCCGTAATTAGAATTTTAAGAGCTTGTGTTTGTGGAAGTGATCTTTGGTGGTATCGTGGAATTAGTAAGCGCGAAAGTGGCTCTTTAGTAGGTCATGAAGCAATTGGTATTGTTGAAGAAGTTGGTAGTGATGTAACAACCGTTCATCCAGGCGACTTTGTAATTGCGCCATTTACTCATGGTTGTGGTTATTGTGCTGCATGTCGGGCCGGTTTTGATGGAAGTTGTCTTAATAAACCAGCTGGTAGAAATGGAGGCTATCAAGGTGAATACTTGTTATTTGAACAAGCTAACTGGGCTCTTATTAAAATTCCAGGTAAGCCAGAAAATTATTCTGATGAGCAATTGAACAACTTCTTAACTTTAGCAGATGTTATGGCTACGGGTTATCATGCAGCAACTAGCGCTGAGGTAAAACCTGGTGATACTACTGTAGTTATTGGCGATGGTGCAGTTGGTCTTTGCGGGGTAATCGGAGCACGTCTGCGCGGGGCTTCAAGAATTATTTTAATGAGTCACCATGAAGATCGCGCAAAGCTGGGTCGTGAATTTGGAGCTACTGATATTATCAGCAAACGAGGAAAAGAAGCTGTAGCCAAGGTTATGGAATTAACTAATGGTGCAGGTGCTGATAGCGTGCTTGAATGTGTCGGTGCAACAAGTAGTATTGAAGAAGCAGGTAAAGTAGCTCGTCCAGGAGCTGTCATAGGTAGAGTTGGAGTCCCACAAACGGAACCATCATCAAATACACTATTTTGGAAAAATATTGGTCTTCGTGGAGGTATTGCCAGCGTAACTACTTATGATAAGAATTTGCTTTTAGACGAAGTATTAAAAGGTAATATTAATCCGGGTAAGGTATTTACTAAACGTTTTGACTTAGATCATATTCAAGATGCTTATGAAGCAATGAGCAATCGTGAAGCTATCAAATCATTGATTATTGTAGCAGACAAATAGAGGGAAAAATGGCTAAAAAAATTTTAGTAGCTTATTATTCTTGGTCCGGCAGAACTAAGGAAAAAGCTCAAAAATTAGCAAGAGAAAATTCTGGAGATTTACTTGAAATAAATGTACTAAAGAATACATTTTCAGACGATATGTATGAAACATTTGATATTTCTAAAAAGCAAGTTGCAGATGATGACTATCCAGAAATAGATGTAGGAAATATTGATTTTAATAAATACGATGAAATCATGGTTGGTAGCCCGGTATGGGGTGGGATGCCAGCTACGCCGATTCATACATTTTTACAGCTTTTAAAATCAAACAATTATCCTGGATTAGTATCTTACTTTTATACAGATGCAGGCAGTGTGGGCGATTTTGCTGGAGTGTTTAAAGATTGGTCACAAGATTTAGAGATAGAAAATTAGGTATAGTAATCTATGATTTTAAAATAATATAAAATATGGTAGAAATTGCAAAAATTAATAAGAGTGGAAGGAAAATTAATGGATTACATTAAATTAAATGATGGAAATCAAATGCCAATGTTAGGCTTTGGTGTATTCCAAGTGCCAGATTTAAAACAAGCTGAACAAGCAGTTACTGATGCAATTGATGTAGGTTATCGTCTGTTTGATACTGCAGCGGCTTATGCAAACGAAAAAGCAGTCGGTAAAGCTATCAATAAAAGTGGAATTGATCGTGATGAATTCTTTGTAACTTCTAAGCTTTGGGTAAGTGATTTTACCTATGAAAAAGCAAAAAAGGGAATTGATAATTCACTTCAAAAATTAAATATGGACTATATGGATTTATATTTGCTTCACCAACCTTATGGAGATATTGCTGGAGCTTGGAGAGCTTTAGAAGAAGCACAACAAGCAGGTAAAATTAAGTCAATTGGTGTTTCAAACTTTTATCCAGATCAATTAAAAAACTTGGAATTAATGTCAGATGTAAAACCAGCTGTTAACCAAATTGAAGTTTCTCCATGGTATCAACAAACTAACGATGTAAAATTTAATCAAAGCGAAGATATTGCAGTAGAAGCATGGGCACCATTTGCGGAAGGTAAGCATAATATCTTCACTAATGAAACAATTGCAGAAATTGGTAAAAAATACAGTAAGAGTAATGGACAAGTTATTTTGCGTTGGTTATTGCAACGAGGAATTGTGGTAATTCCTAAGTCAGTTCATAAAACTCGAATGGCTGAAAATTTTGATGTTTTTGATTTTGAACTAAGCAATGAAGATATGAAGAAAATAGCCAGTCTTGATATGAATGAAAGTCAATTCTTTGATCATCGTGATCCAAGTGCAATTGAAAGTATCTTTGGTTCAAGTTTAAGAAGTTTACGCTAAGCTATTTTAATTAATATAACAAAACACTTAAAACTACACTCTAAAGAATTACTTTAGAGCGTGTTTTTGTATGGTACACTTAAGTAAATATATTTTTGGAGTTGAAAATTGTGCTGATAAAATCACACCGCTTGTGCAGTATTGCGATTGTAGAAGCTGGATTAATTGTAAGTAATACCTATTTAAAAAGTCCAACTTCTGATATTCTTCTTTTGCTTGCAACAAGTGTAGGAGCCGGGTTGCCTGATATTGACCATCCAAATAGTACAGCGAGTAAAAAGTCACCGATACATTTTAGCCTTTTTTTGCATCATAGAGGAATTACGCATACTCTTTTAGGTTGGTTGATTTTTACTGGAGTTTTGTACTTCTTAATGAATTTAGTAATTCCAATTCAATTAAGACCATTTGAATTTAATTGGTGGACTAGTATATGGCTGGGATTGATAATAGGATATTTTTTACATTTGTTAGAAGATAGTTTCAGCACGCAAGGTGTTAATTGGTTGATGCCGTTTCATAAGGTGAATACAAGAGGACGTTTTTTAAGGTATAAAGTTGGAGGCAGTTTTGAAAAAATGATTGCCTTTTTAGCGTTTATTGCAATTTTAATGATGACGGCTTACGCATTAGGGAAGATGATGACAGTTAGTGTATAAAGATAGCTATATTTATAGCCTTTTTTTATTATTAAGATATAATTTATGTTTTCGCTTTCAAAACGGAGTATACTAAAAGTATCTAAATGATAGTTTGGAGGCTTGTTATGAAAATTTTAAAAAAAGTTATATTGCTTATGAGCCTGCTGTTAGTGGTGGGAGTTTTTGCAGGGTGTTCTAATAATAAGAAAAGCAGTTCAACTTCAACTAGCTCTTCTAGTAAAACAGTAAAAAATAAAACTTTGATTGTTTACTTTTCATTAAGTGGCAAAACCAAAAAGGCGGCTCAATATATTCAAAAGCAAACTGGTGCTGATATTGTAGAAATTAGGGCAACTAAGCCTTATGGTGATTATGCTAGTAGCGTAAAGCGTGCAAAATATGAACAAAAGAATAATATTAAGCCTAAGATTGCTAACAAAATTCAAGGATTTAATGAATATGGAACAGTTTTAATTGGTTATCCAACTTGGAATAAACGTCCGCCAATGATTATTTATAGTTTATTTAATGATTATAATTTTAAAGGTAAGAATGTCATTCCATTTACAACGAGTGGAGGAGATACGATTGAAACATCTGAACAATATATTCGTCGTCTAGCCGAAGATGGACATGCAGATTTTAGCAATGGAATTCGTTATACAGGTGATAATAACAAGCAAGTTATTAATTGGCTTAAGAAGTTGGGATTGTATTGTGATAAATGTAGTAAAAAGTAATAAATAAAATTATGTAAAATAAAAGCAGCATCTTGTATGATGTTGCTTTTTGATTTGATCTGGAAAAGAGTTTTGGCTAATATTAATAGAAAGGACTTATTGAGGAAAATTATGTTATATATTGGTCAAACTTATAAAACTACAAAGTTAGCAAAAAAAGAAGCTATAGAAAATGAAGTTGCTGATTCAGGGAAATTGAATTATTTTATTCAAACTCATTTAGTTTCTGCTTCTAAGGATTATAATAATCAACGTGGAATCATGCAGTTTAAAGATAAAGAATGCATTATTGTTTCCAGTAATACTCGCTCTCGTGATATAAAATATAATCCTTGGGAAGATGAATTTAATGAAGATATTGGCTATATTCATTATTATGGTGATAATAAAAGTGCGGATATTAACCCTGCTACAATGCCTGGAAATAAAGTACTCCTTGAACAATTTAAAATTAGTCAAAGCAGTGATCCAGAGATTAGAGAGCAAGCAATTCCGATTCTGTTTTTTGAGAGTAAAAAGCAAGGTGAGCGAACTTTTCATGGATACGGAACTGTTGAATCTGTAAAATTGGTTACTCAATATACAGGGATGCAAGATAATAAGGAATACTTCTCAAATTACTTGTTTACTTTTTGTGTTTTTTCATTAAAAAAAGAGCAGGAAGCATTTAATTGGAGTTGGATTGATGCAAGACGTGAACATGATAAATATGCTTCAGAACTTGCGCCAAAAGAATGGCGAGAATGGATTAAAGAGGGGGAATTTAACAAAGTACGTAGGCGTGTTTATGGGAGAAACACGATAAAGAAAAGTGAACAGATACCAGTTACGAAAAAGGAAATAGAAGTTTGGAATAAAATTTATAATTATTATAAAAAGGATCCATATGGTTTTGAATTTTTAGCTAAAGATGTAACTCGGCTATTAATAGAAAAATCTGGTACAAATTGTCATGATGGTTGGGTAACAAAAGCATCTGGAGATGGTGGAATTGACTATGTTTTGAGAATTGATGTTGGTGCTAAAGGAATCAGTCAAGTTCGTCAAGTGGTTTTAGGACAAGCTAAATGCTATGAACAAGGTCATGGTATTGGTGGTAAGGATATAGATAGAATAATTGCAAGATTGAAAAGAGGCTGGATTGCAAGTTTCGTGACGATGTCTTATTATACTGATCAAGCTCAGAAAGAAATTTTAGAAGATAATTATCCAATTATGCTCATTAATGGTAAACAAGTTGCTGAAATCGTCAGTGAACATATTTATAAAGAAAATATTAGTTTAGAAAGTTATCTTGAAGGAATAGATAAAGAACAAGCTTATAAAGTCCCAGAAGATATTTTGAAAGAAGAATAATTGCTGCAGAGTTGTAATAATTTTGCAGCTTTTATTTTTTGTAATTAGAGTAAATTTTTAGCTATGGAGTTAAAAATGAAAGAAAAATATAAAAAATTTATTAAAAATTAATTCAAACGACAATTGAAAAACCTAGGTCAATTCTTGTGAAAATTAAAAAATACTTTATTTATATAGCTGATAATTTTAAAAAGGCGAATAATCAAATTGAAGCAATTATCAAATCAAAGTCGCAATAAAATTAATCTTGACTTAATATGATGTGGATTTGAACTGACAGGCTTTAATACAAACATAAGTTTCCACCTTCTTATTAATTAAAATAGACAGTATTTTGTGAAATAGTGCCTTTCTTTTTACTGAAAATATACTGGAGAAAGCTTGGGATTTCAATCCCGAGATGAATCCAGCAATCTAAGTGACAAGTTTTGTTTTAAAAAATCTATAATTTTAAGATTTCGTTCGCTTTTTTCTCTTATTTTGTTTTGATATAATTTAAAAATAAAATCAAGAAAGGAGGCACAAAAATGCTTGCTGGAATCAAATTAAGACTCTATCCTAATCAAAAGCAACAAGGGCAATTGCTTCAAATGTTTGGTAATGACCGTTTTGTTTGGAATCAGATGCTTGCGATGATGAATGAGAGATATAAAAATAATCATCATTTGCCGTTTTTAGGCAAATATAAGCTAGATATTTTGTTAAAACCTTTAAAATATCAATATAGCTTTCTAAAAAACAGTGATTCTTCTAATCTTCAAATAGTTAATGCTAATTTAAATCAAGCTTAGAAGAACTTCTTTGATAAGTCAATCCGTGCAGGAAAGCCAAGATTTCATTCAAGAAAGTCAACTAAAAATTCTTATACTGGCAAGTCAACTGTTCGTGTTATTGGCAGGCGATATTTGAAATTGCCAAAGCTTGGCTATATTAAGACCAGCAAAACTGGACTTTTGAAAGATGCCAAGATCAAACGTTATACAGTAAGCTTAGAACCAACTGGAAAATACTACATTTCTTTTCAAGTTGAAGTTGAGAAGAAAGAATTTCCTAAAACTAACAAAGAAGTCGGAATTGATGTCGGGATAGCTGATTTGGCTATTCTTTCAAATGGTATCAAGTATGATACTTTTGATGGCTCGTATTTTGATAAAAAAGCTACTGAATGGCAAAAGAAGTTCTCAAGAAGACGCCATTTAGCTCAAAGACTAGTCTTGCAAGACAAGAACAAAAAAATACCCAATCCAAGAAGCTTAGAAAGCTTCAAGAATTGGGAAAAAGCACGGGTCTTAAAGGCAAAATACCAAGATAAAGTCAAAAATCAGCGCAAGGATTATCTCCATAAAGTTACAACTGAATTAGTCAAAAACTATGATGTGATTGCAATTGAAGATTTGAAAGCCAAAAATCTTCAAAAAAATCATCATTTGGCTAAATCAATAAGTAACGCAAGCTGGAGAATGTTTCGAATGATGCTTGAATATAAGTGTGAATGGTACGGCAAAAAGTTAATCATTGTCAATCCCAAGAACACTTCAAGGATCTGTTCAAATTGCGGATTCAATAGCGGTGAGAAGCCACTAGATATACGTGAGTGGAGTTGCCAAAAATGTAAGACACATCACGATAGAGATATTAATGCGGCAGTTAATATCCTAAATAAAGCAAAGCTAACTGGTTAGGGACTAGCCAAGGTAAATAGGCAGGCTTGAGTGAGTTAGGTGTGAGACCTCTTGGACATCAAGAGCATATCTCTGTAAGAACCTAAACACTACCTGCTGTTCCCAGAAACTCGGGAATTTATTCCCGATGTAGTTCATATAAAAGTCTACATATACTACAATCATATAAGTTATTCTGAAACATAATTTTAAAATTTGTAATATTCAAAACGTGGTATAGTAGATTGTGTAATAAGAAGATAACAATGCGGAGGAATTACATGCAAAATAGAAATAAGAAGTTAATCGGTGCACTGGCCTGTGCGAGTGCGTTGGCAACAGCTACTGTTTTTACAGTTAAGCCTAATGCACCACAATCTGTGTCAGTTAAGGCAGCGCGTACTTCTGTTGCAGCCCGTTCATATGGTGTAGATGTAGCCAGTTATCAAAGTACAAACTTATCAAGTGTAGCCCAAGCTGGTTCACAGTTCGCTATTGTAAAGGTGAGTGAAGGTACAGGCTACCGCAATCCTAAAGCAAGTCAACAAATTTCAAGTGCAATTGCAACTAATATGATGCCAATGGCATATCACTTTGCTACTTTTGGTGCTAATAGTGCTGCAGCTGCTGCAGAAGGTAATTATGCTGTAGCTAGTGCAAAAGCACTAGGACTTCCAAGTGGTTCATATATTGCTTGTGACTGGGAAACTGGTCAAGGAAACAATGTTAACGGTGGAAAAAATGCAAGTGCTACTGCAATCTTAGCATTTATGGATAAAGTTAAAGCAGCTGGTTACCAGCCACTTCTTTATTCTGGCGCATATTTAATGAATAATAACATCAATGCAAGTATGGTAACTGCAAAATATCCAAATTCTCTTTGGGTTGCAAGTTATGCATCTGCTGGTCGAATTGATACTGCTAACTTTAACTATTTCCCATCAATGGATGGTGTAGCTATTTGGCAATTTACTGATAATTGGCGTGGATTGAGTGTAGATGGTAATATTAGTTTGCTTCCATTATCATATGCAAGCGCAAATGCCACAACTGATACTACTCCTGCAAATGATTCAAACAATAATAATTCAAATTCATCTGATAATGATCAAAAACCATCTAGTCAAGCACCAACTCCTAACGAAGCTATTGTTGAACAAGCCAAAGAAGATGCCAATAAGACAACTTCATCAAGTTCAGAAGTTAAGACTACTAAGACTGTAATGCATAAAGCTTATGTTTACGATAAGAATGGTAATCATGGTAGTGAAGCAATTGGTGCTTACAACCAAATTACAGTTTTAGGCGGTGTAGTTGTAATTAATGGTCGTGAATACTACAAGATAGGTGAAAATCGTTATGTTGTATTAAACAATATTGACGGTAAAAAACGTGTCTTGAAGCATAATGCATATGTTTACAATAATAAGGGACGTCGAGTTTATGTAGGAACTCTTCGACGTGGAGCTACACTTTCAACTTATGGTGGTTCAATGAGAATCAACGGTAAGAAGTATTACAGAATCAATAAAAATCGTTACGTTAAGGTAGCTAACTTTAACTAAAATTATAAAAGCACTTTTCTCAAAAGGAAGAGTGCTTTTTTTGGTGTAAATTATAATTCGACTTGAATAGAAACTAAAAAATCAGAAGATGGAATATTAATTTTTTCAATATTATGAGTTGGAGAAGGAACTTTTTCGTGAAAATCCTTTTGTGTTAACAAATAACCAGTTAGTGAATCATGTGCACTTTGTAATGCTTCTTCAAAAGTGTTGCCATATGTAGCTGCATAAGGTTCTAAATCTGGGAAATAAACTTCGTATTGATTATTACTATTTTTATGAAATTGAGCTAGATATTTTACCATGTAATACCTCCAGTTGAATAAAAATTGTAAGATTTATAATATACTATTATAACTATAGTATAAATGAAAGGAGCTAAAACTTTAGTATTATGTTGAATAAATCATTAAATATAATAATTATAATTGTAGCTATTGTATTTCTTATTGCTTTAATTAGACTCATTTTTTTAAAGTTGAAATTAAAGCAACTAAAAATGAATTAGTATTGAAAGCAGTTGATAGCCTTTTTCATTGTAAAATCAAATTTTTTTGATTTTTAAAATTGTAGTGTTAAGATTTGGTTTAAGTAAAAATACATCTAAAACAAAAATGGATGGAAAATGGATGGAAACTTCATAGAACAAAGGAGATTATCAGAGAATGACAGAGAATAATGCAACTAACGTAAACCTTGATGCAGAGCAAAAATCTAAATATGACACGGCTATTTTTGCTGGGGGATGCTTTTGGTGTATGGTTGAACCTTTTGATAGTTTGCCAGGAATTAAGAAAGTGATTTCTGGCTACACTGGTGGTCATGTTTCTAATCCTACATATCAAGAAGTGTGTACAGGAACCACAGGTCACACTGAAGCTGTAAAAATTATATACGATCCAAGTATAATGCCATATAAAAAATTATTAGATTATTATTGGCAAGTAACTGATCCTACAGATGCAATGGGTCAATTCCAAGATCGTGGTGATCAATATCGCCCAGTTATTTATTATAATTCTGAAAAACAAAAAGAAGCTGCCGAAGAATCAAAGAAGGCATTACAAAATAGTGGTAAGTTTGATAAACCAATTGTTACTAAAATAGAACCGGCTGAACCTTTTTATCCTGCCGAAGAATATCATCAAGACTTTTATAAAAAAGATCCATTAAGATATGCCATTGAGGAGGCTGGAGGTCGGTCAGCTTTTATTAAAAAACATTGGCAAAAGTAATTAATTTATATTGGTTCACTCTTCAAGTTTTGTTAAACTGAGTATGTAAGAATAGTTTTGGAGAAGGACTAAAAATAAACATGGATAATATAGATAAGTTCAACAGAAGGTATAATTTCCTTTCGAAATTATCAGCAGCGTTCTTTTATTCAGTGGCTGTAGCAGTTGCCTTGAATTTCTTCTGGACGCCAGGTCATATGTATTCATCTGGAATTACAGGTTTTGCTCAGTTGATAAATTCAATGAGTGAACGTTTTATGCCATTTACTTTATCAACATCTTTAATGTATTTTGCGCTGAATGTTCCGCTATTTATTTTGGGCTGGTTTAAAATCGGTCGAAAATTCACATTTTTTACAATTGTGGCGGTTGTTTTAGGGTCAGTAATGATGAAAGTCATTACCCCTTTAACCGTTAATTGGGATCCGCTTCTTTGTGCAATTTTCGGGGGAACTATCAATGGAATTGGTACAGGATTCGCCCTAAAAAATGGTATTTCTACAGGTGGATTGGATATTATTGGTATCGTAATTAGACAAAAAACTGGCATGAATTATGGTAAGTTTAATATTATTGTTAACTTAGTTATTATTGCTGCAGCAGGTTTTGTTTTTGGTTGGACAAGAGCTTTATACTCTGCGCTTACTATTTTTATAAATGGTCGCGTTATTGATGCGGTGTATACCCAGCATAAAAAGATGCAAGTCATGATTATTACAGAGCATCCTCATAATATTATTAAAGGTATTCAAGAAAAAATGCATCGTGGAATTACAATTCTTCATGATGCAGAAGGAGCTTATGGTCATACTGAAAAAACTGTATTGATTACAATTATTGATAGATATGATATGTATGATATTCGCCAAATTGTTACTAAGGCTGACCCATATGCATTCATGAGTGTATGTGAAGTTGAAAAGGTTTATGGTAGGTTCAAAGAGCAAGAAATTGTTTGAGTTGTATAGAAAAAAGAGCTATTATAAATAGCTCTTTTTTAATATATAAAATTATTTTTTAACATGTTTTTCAATCATACTTACTGGATTTAACCAAGTACCAACATTTCGATACCAGTTGTTGCATGGAAATCCTTGAGCATTGATGTATTTCTTAGTGGTCTTAGTTAAACCTAGATGAAGGTGAGTACCAGTCAATTTACCAATTTTTTGACCAGTTTTAACTTTTTGGCCAGATTTAACCTTAATGTCTTTTCTAGAATTAAATCCTTCTTGATAAATTTCTACATATCCATCATCGCTGATAACCCATACATACCAGCCAAGACCTGCACCATAGCGAACTTCTTTAACTGTACCTGGGTGAATAGCCTTAACTGAAGCTTTTTTACCAACTTCAGAAACACCAAAATCCCAGCCATCATGAAAATAACTTAATGGATTGAGTGAGCGAGCATAATCTGTCATACCAAAAGTTTGTGAGTTGTACATAGGACGAATACCCTTTTTCTTTTGAATTGCAAATGGATAACCCCATGTATTTTTGACTTTTTTAGATTCTGTTGTATTATCTTTTTCATTATTGGTACTGCTGATAACATCTTGAGTAGTAATATTATCTGCAGCGTGAACTGTTTTAGTAAAACCAATAAAATTTCCAGCTAAAATTGCAATAGCACTAATTGTAATTAATTTATGTTTCTTCATTTAATTATTTTACCAACACGGTAAAAATCTTCACTCCTTTTTATCAACGTGAACATTATAGCGCGTCAGTATTACATAGCCATTACAATTATGTTAACTAAGACATTAATAATATTAAAAAAACAAGGCATCTGCCTTGTTTTTTTAGTCTTCAATACCTAAATGAGCCATAATGAGAGCAGCAGTTTCTTCAATTGAGCGATGCGCTACATTTATAACATAGCAGCCTAGTTTATCATATAGCTTCTTAGCTGATGCAAGCTCCTCATTAATAGAATCCATATTAGAATAAGTGGTGTCTGGATTTAATCCGTAAGCAATCATTCTTTGACGTCTAATTTCATTAAGAACAGATGGATCATTAGTTAAACCGATAATTTTTTTAGGGTCAATTTCATAAATTTCTTTTGGAATATGAGTTTGTGGAACTAACGGCAAGTTAGCAACTTTTAAGTTTTTATTTGCAAGAAATAGAGAAAGTGGAGTCTTAGAAGTTCTAGAAACTCCGAGAAGTACAACATCAGCTTCCAAAAATCCTTTAGGATCTTTACCATCGTCGTACATCACTGCAAATTCCATCGCAGAAATACGGTCAAAGTATTTTTGATTCATTTTATGTTGAGCACCGATTTTTTCAACAGGCTTCATGTGAGTAGTCAATTGAAGAGCTTCAACTGCAGGTGAAAGAATATCAACACTTTGAACATTGTGTTCACGTGAGAACTTGAGAACCGGCATTTGCAAGTCATCACTTACTAAACTATAAATAATAACTAAATTAGGATATTTTTCAATTTCTTCAAAAACACCTTCTAGTTTTTCTTTATTGATAATAAATGGGTAGCGACGGTAGTTGATTTGTGCTTCTGGGAATTGTGCTGCAGCCGCAGTAGCACAATTAAAAGCAGTATCTCCAGCCGAATCTGAAATAATAATAATATTTACTTCCATTTTTTCTTTATCATTTGTTACGTTTTCTGGCATAATTGCACCTCTTTCTAAGTAAAATTATACCTAAAATAGTTGATTTTTGAAATCGCTTTATTTATTTTTTGCAACTTATTTAATATTTACAAAAAAATCTAAAAAAGTTGCAAGTTTCTATTGACCAGAAAAGATGGTTTGCTATAATTTAATTATACATATGGCGTAACGCCAAGAAATGGAAGGAGGGATCACACATGGCTAAGACAATCGTTCACGAAAACGAGTCTATTGATGATGCTCTTCGTCGTTTCAAGCGTTCCGTTTCTAGAAGTGGTACCTTACAAGAATACCGCAAACGTGAATTCTACGAAAAGCCAAGCGTTCGTAGAAAGCTTAAATCAGAAGCTGCGCGCAAACGTAGACATTATTAATTCTGAGAAGAAGACCTTACCTTTTAGGTATGGGTCTTCTTTTTGGTTTATAATAAAATATTTTCATTAAATAGTGATATTTATTTTCTTGTATGGTTAAGTTTTGTTATAATTTATCTAGGTTTTATTAAAAGGAAGAAGGATTAACATTGAGTTTATCTGACGAAATCATGGCTGATATGAAAAAGGCCATGAAAGACCACGATAAGATTAAGTTAAACACGGTACGAATGATTAAGTCAGCTCTTATGAATGAGAAGATTAAGCTTGGACATGATTTGAGCGCTGATGAAGAATTGACAGTTTTAAGCCGTGAAAAGAAGCAAAGAGAAGAATCTATTGAAGAATTCATCAATGTTTCAAGAAATGACTTAGCAGAAGAAACCAAAAAAGAACTAGCTGTAGTTGAAAATTACATGCCAAAACAAATGTCTAAAGACGAACTTTCTGAAATAGTTAAAAAGACTATTGAAGAAGTTGATGCTAAGGGCAAATCAGACTTTGGTAAAGTAATGAAAGCTTTAATGCCAAAAGTAAAAGGACGTGCTGATGGTAAAGAAGCTTCAGCTATAGTTCGAGATAACTTGAATTAAGCATTTTAGAAGGAGCGGGTTTATTTGGCTCAAACAACTTTTATTCCTAAAAACCCAGAAGATATTCAAAAATTAGTTGGAATTAATGATGGCAATTTAAAATTATTATCAGATGGTTATGATATTTCTGTAACCGATACTGGCAATGAAGTTGTCTTAGACGGAGAAGATAGCGGTGTAAAAAAAGCTTTAGCTGTTCTTAAAGCGCTAGATGATGTTGTGAATACCGGCGTTAACGTTGGTGCGCCCGATGTTGTTAGTGCAATGAAGATGGCAGATAAAGGTACTACTGAGTACTTTGGTGATTTATATAAGAAGATTTTAATCAGGGATGCTAAAGGTAAACCTATTAGAGTTAAAAATATGGGTCAAAAGCGCTATGTTGAAGCTATTCAAAAACATGATGTCGTCTTTGGAATAGGACCTGCTGGAACTGGTAAGACCTTTTTGGCTGTAGCATGTGCGATTGCTGCCTTCAAAAAGGGTGAAGTATCTCGTATAGTGCTTACTCGTCCAGCTGTTGAAGCAGGGGAATCACTTGGATTTTTGCCAGGAGATTTAAAGGAAAAAGTTGATCCTTATTTGAGACCAATTTATGATTCGCTAAATGCTATTTTAGGTGTCAATACAACTGAACGCTTGATGGAACGTGGAACAATTGAAGTTGCTCCGCTTGCATATATGCGTGGTAGAACTCTGGATGATGCTTTTGTTATTTTAGATGAAGCACAAAACACAACAGATGCACAGATGAAGATGTTTTTGACTAGACTTGGATTTAATTCTAAGATGATTGTTAATGGAGATATGACGCAAGTTGACTTGCCTGGTCGCCAGCGTAGTGGGTTAAGTGATGCGGAACATATTTTAAAGAACATTGATCAAATTAAATTCATTAATTTCTCTGCAAATGATGTAGTTCGTCATCCAGTAGTTGCCAAAATTATTAATGCTTATGAAAAAGAGGACGTTAAACATTAATATGGAACCAATTGAAATTACCTATAATGATGAAGTCGGATTTTTAAATGATAAAAATCGCGACTGGGAAAAATGGATTATGGATTTACTTTTGCTTGCTAAAAAAGAAATTGGTAAGCAAAATAGTTTAGAAATGAGTATTAATTTTGTTGATGAAAATCGAAGTCATGAAATCAATTTGAAATATCGTGATAAAGATCGACCAACAGATGTGATTTCCTTTGCTATTGAAGATGGTGAAGAGAGTCTTAATATGGCTGAATTTTTGAACGATCCAGATTTTCAAGAAGATATTGGTGATCTTTTTATGTGTCCTAGTGTCATTAAGCGCCATAGTAAAGAATATGAAACAGGTTTTGATCGTGAGTTTGGTTATACGATTGTTCATGGCTTTTTGCATTTAAATGGCTATGATCATATTGAACCTAATGAAGCAAAAGAAATGTTTGGTATTCAAGGTAAAGTTTTAGAAGATTATGGATTACCTTTATATCCTGATCAATTAGATGAAGGGCGAGGCAAATAATGAATAAAGATAAAAAATTTAAATCTGGTTTTGTTGCCTTGGTTGGTCGACCAAATGTCGGAAAATCAACGTTGATGAACTACTTAGTTGGTCAAAAAGTCGCAATTACGTCTAATAAACCACAAACTACACGAAATCGTATATCGGGAATCTATACTTCTGATGATATGCAAGTAGTATTTGTTGATACTCCAGGAATTTTTAAACCACATTCAAAATTAGATGACTACATGGACAAGGCTAGTTTATCTAGTTTAAATGATGTCGATCTTGTTTTATTTATGGTAGAGCCTGAAGAAATTGGCAAAGGTGATCAATATATTGCGGAATTACTCAAAGAAGTTAAAGTTCCAGTATTTCTCGTAATTAATAAAGTTGATCAAGTTCATCCTGATAAATTACTACCAATTATTGATTCATACCGTAAATTAGCTAATTTTGCAGAAATTTTACCAATTTCTGCTACTCAAGGGATCGGAATTAGTGATTTATTAGAGTCAATTTATAAGTATTTACCAGAAGGACCACAATATTATGGCTCAGATCAAATAACAGATCGTCCAGAATACTTTGTTGTAGCAGAATTGATTCGTGAACAAGTTTTGCACTTGACAGGGCAAGAAGTTCCACATGCTACTGCTGTAGTAGTTGAGCATATGAATCAACGAGTTAATGGAAAATTACAGATTGAAGCCACTATTTATGTTGAACGTGATGGTCAAAAGGGTATCATTATCGGTAAAGGTGGTAAGATGCTTAAGCAAATTGGAATTAATTCACGTAAACAAATCGAAGATTTGTTAGGAGAAAAAGTTAACTTGCGTTTGTGGGTTAAAGTCCAACGTAATTGGCGTTCAGATCCAAACTTTTTAAGAAGAATAGGTTATGACAAGAAGGAACTTTCTTAATGGCTAAAGAACTTAAAGAAGTTCAAGGCATAATCTTTAAAAGACAAAAGTATAAAGAAGCAGATTTACTTGTGAAAATCATGACAAAAAATCATGGTATTATTACTATGATTGTGAAAGGTGCATTAAGACCTAGGTCACGTTTAGGAGCTTGTACTCTAAATTTTTCTTATGGCAAATATATCATCTACACAAACGGTCATGGTTTAAGTAATTTGCGAACCTATAAAGAAGTAAAGCAACTTGATGGAATTTATAATGATTTAATCAGGAACGCTTATGCTTCTTTTATTTTGGACTTAATTGACCATGCTTTTGTAGAATATCAACCATTAGGAAAGTTTTTTGATTTGGTTGATATTGCCTTGAAAAAAATAGATAAAAATGCTGATCCTGAAATGATTACTCAAATAGTTCAAATGCAATTACTAGAAGCTTTTGGTGTAATGCCAACTTTAAGAGAATGTGTGATATGTGGAAAAACTCATGGAAAATTTGATTACTCAATTCAATTAGGTGGAGTAATTTGTAGTGATCATTTTAAGTCAGTTAAACATCGCTTACATTTAGATATAAAATCTACTGCAGTTTTGAGAACAATTGGGTTAATTCCAATTGAAAAATTAGGTACAATAAATTTAAGTGATGAAACAAAACATAATACACGCCAAGCAATTGATCGAATTTATCGTG
Organism: Lactobacillus sp. PSON; assembly: GCF_052615405.1. Classification (NCBI taxonomy): domain Bacteria; kingdom Bacillati; phylum Bacillota; class Bacilli; order Lactobacillales; family Lactobacillaceae; genus Lactobacillus; species Lactobacillus sp. PSON. The sequence continues at coordinate 224,371 of NZ_JBQXFW010000006.1, forward strand.
AAACAATTGACTTAAATTTGAAAACAAAAAAATTTTTAGATGAGATAAAACTCTTTTAGTTAATTTATAGTTTTACTTGACAAAATGTGGTAAAATAAGAAGCGAATTTTGACGATGATAAGGATTTAGAAAAGTACTAGTTAAGCGAATGCTGTATGGTGAGAGGGCATCTAGGAAAAGGCACCTTTAGTCAAGTTAATTAAGGGCAGGCAAATAATTGCCTGAATTAGGGTGGAACCGCGATTAATTCGTCCCTATGCAAAATTTTGCATAGGCTTTTTTTATGGCCTAGCGCAGGAGGGAAATGGAAAAATGGCAGATAAGAAAATTAATATTCAAAATATGATCTTTAAGCTGGAACAATTCTGGTCCTCAAAAGGTTGTATGATTATGCCTTCATACGATGTTGAAAAGGGTGCTGGTACAATGAGCCCTTATACATTTTTACGAGCAATTGGTCCTGAACCATGGGCAGCTTGCTATGTAGAACCTTCAAGAAGACCTGCTGATGGTCGTTATGGTGAAAACCCTAACCGTTTATTCCAACACCACCAGTTCCAAGTCGTTATTAAGCCAGCTCCAAAGGATATTCAACAATACTATTTAGATTCTTTGAAGGTACTTGGAATTGATCCACTTGAACATGATATTAGATTCGTAGAAGATAACTGGGCTAACCCATCTATGGGTTGTGCCGGTGTTGGTTGGGAAGTTTGGCTTGATGGTATGGAAGTCAGCCAATTTACTTACTTCCAAGTAGTTGGTGAACTTGATGTTAAGCCAACTATGAGTGAAATCACTTATGGTGTTGAAAGACTTGCTTCATACATTCAAGATGTAAATAATGTTTTTGATCTTGAATGGGGAGACGGCGTTTTATACCGTGATATTTTTAAGCAACCTGAATATGAACATTCAAAATATGCTTTTGAAGAATCTAACCAAGACCAACTTCTTGAATTCTTTGATATTTATGAAAAGACAGCTAAGCGTCTTTTAGCACAAAACTTAGTTCACCCAGCATATGATTACATTTTGAAATGTTCTCATACTTTCAACTTGCTTGATGCACGTGGTGCGGTATCAGTTACTGAACGTGCAGGATATCTTTCAAGAATTAGAAATTTAGCACATGAAGTTGCGGTTAAGTTTGTTGAAGAACGTGAAAAACGTGGATTCCCACTTCTTAAGAATGCAGAAGATAAGAAGGGTGTTAAAAATGGCTAAAGATTATTTATTTGAAATTGGTACTGAAGAAATGCCAGCACATGTGGTTACTCGTAGTGTTAACCAACTTGCTGACAGAACTCGTAAGTTCTTAAAAGAAAATGGTTTAAGCTTTAAAGATATTAAAACTTTTTCAACTCCTCGTCGTTTGACTATTTTGGTTGAAGATTTGGCTGAAAAGCAAGAAGATATCGATGAGATCAAAAAAGGTCCTGCCAAAAAGATTGCTCAAGATAGTGAAGGCAATTGGACTAAAGCTGCTCAAGGTTTTGCTCGTGGTCAAGGTATGAGCGTTGAAGATATTTACTTTGAAGAACTCAAGGGCACAGAATATGCATACGTTCATGTTCAAAAAGAAGGTAAAAAGGCTAGTGACATTTTGCTTGGTATGAGTGATATCATTAAGGCTATGACTTTTCCAACTAAAATGCGCTGGGATTCAAATGACTTTGAGTTCGTTCGTCCAATTCACTGGTTAGTATCATTATTTGGTAGTGATGTCATCCCGGTTAAAATTTTAGATATTACTGCTGGTCGTAAAACAGAAGGTCATCGATTCTTAGGTGACTCTGTAGTTTTGGCTAATGCTGATGATTATGAAGATGCTTTGAAAGATCAATTTGTAATTGTTGACGCTAAAGAACGCAAGGATATGATTGTTCGTCAAATTGATGAATTAGTATCTAAGAATAATTGGCAAGTAAAAGAAGATAAAAACTTACTTGAAGAAGTTACTAACTTAGTTGAATATCCAACTGTTTTTAGTGGTAGCTTTGATGAAAAGTACCTACAAATTCCAGATGAAGTTTTAATTACTTCAATGAAAGATAATCAACGTTACTTTGAAGTTTATGATCAAGATGGTAAACTTATTAATCACTTTATTGCTGTTAGAAATGGTAATAAGGATTACATTGATAATGTTATTTCTGGTAATGAAAAAGTACTTGTTGCTCGTTTAGATGATGCACAATTCTTCTACGATGAAGACCGTAAGTACCCACTTAGTCATTTTGTAGATAAGATGAAGAACGTTTCATTCCACGATAAAATTGGATCAATGGCTGAAAAAATGCAACGAGTTAGAATTATTGGTAACTATTTAGTTAAAAAATGGAATTTAGATGAAAATGTTGTCAATGATTTTGATCGTGCTGCCGAATTATATAAGTTCGACTTAGTTACTCAAATGGTAGGAGAATTTGCTGAACTTCAAGGTGTGATGGGGATGCATTATGCACGTCTTGCTGGTGAAGACGAAGAAGTTTCAGTAGCTATCAAGGAACACTACATGCCAGCGACTGCTGAAGGTCCACTTCCAGAAACTACTGTTGGTGCGTTGTTATCAGTAGCAGATAAACTTGACACTATTATTACTTTCTTTGGTGCTGGTATGATTCCTTCATCATCAAATGATCCATATGCACTTCGCCGTTATGCTTATGGTATTGTAAGAATTCTTTTGAACCAAAAATGGTCATTACCATTTAATGAAGTTTTACCTGAAATTGTAAGTTTAGTTGATGGTAAAACACCAGCCAAACTTCCAAAAGAAGGCGAAGAAGATCAAGAAATTGCACTCTTTATTCGTGATCGTATTAAACAATATTTGCAAAAGAATAATTTCAAATATGATGTTATTGATGCTGTTTTAGCTTCTAGTCAACAAGATCCAAGTCAAATCTTAGCAGCAGCTAATGTATTGGGACTTCATCATGATGATGCAGAATTTAAACCAGTTGTTGAAAGTTTGACTAGAATTGATAATATCTTGAAGAAGGCTAAATTTAATGGCCAAGTCAAGATTAATGAAGAATTATTTGAAGATAATAGTGAAAAAGAATTATATGTTGGTGTTCAAAACTTGCAAGAGATGTCAGATTTGGCAGATCTTTACCAAGGTTTTGTACAATTGCAACCAGTAATTGATAATTACTTTGAAACTAATATGATTATGGCTAAAGATGAAAAAGTTAAGAATAATCGTTTAGCACAATTGGCACAAGTTAGTGTTCTTGCGGATCGATTAGGTGATCTTAGCCAATTAGTTATTAAATAATAGAAAATAGGTGATATAATGGCTGGTTTTATTCCAGAAGATTTTATTTCGGAAGTACGTAGCAGTGTGAATATTGTGGACGTTATCAGCCAGTATGTTTCACTTGAAAAGAAAGGCAAAGACTATTTAGGTCTTTGCCCTTTTCATCAGGAAAAAACACCATCTTTTACCGTTAATGAAGAGAATCAATTTTTTAAATGCTTTGGATGTGGAAAAGGTGGAAATGTTTTTAAATTTTTGATGTATAAAGATGATTTATCTTTTCCTGAAAGTGTTGAAGCTGTTGCAAAATTTGCGCACATTCCAATGCCTACTGGCTATGGAAACAGTGATTCAGTTAAAAAGTTAAATCCTTTGATGAGAATGCATCAAGATGCTGCAGAATTTTATCATCGGGTTTTAATGATGATGAATGCTGGTAAACCTGGAATGGAATATGCTCGTAAACGTGAACTATCTGATGAAATTTTAAATCATTTTAATGTGGGATATGCTCCTAATCAAGAAAATTTATTATTAACATTTTTATCTGGTAAAGGCTATTCAAATGATGATTTAGCAAAAAGTGGACTTTTTGTTCAAAGCGAAGATGGAAAATTGTTTGACCGGTTTAGAGATCGGCTTATGTTTCCTTTAGGCGATGAAAGTGGACGAGTAATTGCTTTTTCAGGCAGGCGTATATCGAATAATAAGGATGAAGCAAAATATATGAATAGTCCTGAAACAGAAATTTTTACTAAATCAAAAGTTCTGTTTCATTTTTCAGAAGCTAAAAAAAGTGTCCGTGAAGAAAAACATTTAGTTTTATATGAAGGTTATATGGATGTTATTGCAGCATATAAAGCTGGAATTAAAAGCGGAATTGCTTCTATGGGTACTAGTTTGACTGATCAGCAAATTTATATGTTGCGTAGAATTACTAATAATATCATCATCAATTATGATGGCGACGATCCGGGAATTCATGCAGAAGAGCGAGCAGCGAATTTATTCGAAAAAACTGCTAATTTTAATTTAGGGATAGTAGTTTTACCGGAAAAATTAGATCCTGATGAATACATTAAGAAATATGGTTCAGAAAAATATCATCAAGAAATTGCTGGAGCATTAAGCTCAACAGAGTTCTTTTTGAAGCGTTTAGCTGTAAAGTATAATTTAAATAATGAACGAGAAAAAGTCACATATTTAGATGAAGCTATTAAAGAAATAGCTAAAAGAATGAATCCTGTTGAACAAGATATTTATATTAACCGATTAGCCCAAGAGCAAAATGTTTCTGCACGAGCTCTTAAGGCAAACTTAGTTAGAGAAAATAGACGACTTAGAACAGCTAATAGACATAAGAACACTAATTACGCTAATACTGTTTTAAGAGAAGATAGATCGGTTCCAGAAATAGTAAATAAATCAGTTGAAAAAGTTGATAAAGTTCAACAGAGATTGATATATTTATTTATTCATTCTCAGTCAGCACGAGAATATTTAATAAATAAAAAATTTCTTTTTCCAAGTGATAATTATGCACAAGTTGCGGAATTATGGCTTCAGTTTGTAGAAACTCATGAAAATTATACGATAAGTGAGTTTTTAGATTTTATTCCTGAGCAATTACAGAGTATAATAGTAAGTGCTGAAATGACAGATATGCCTAAGGAAACTTCTGATGAAGAACTTGAAGAACAGCTGAATGCATTAAGAAAGCGCAAAATCAATTCGAAGCTGGATAAGCTACAAAAGGACTTAGAGGATGCAAAGCGCAAATCTGATGATGATGAGATTCTTCAATTAATGGGTCAAATTTTGACTTTGAAAAGGGACTTAGGCTAGAAGGAGGCTTTTTTAGTGGTAGAAAAGGGAACTGAAACACAAAAGCTATCTTTAGATAAGATGGTTAAAGAAGTCGTTAAAGATGTGAAGAAAAGCAAGACGATTACTGAAAAGGATTTTATTGACCGTTTAATCAAGCCTTATAATTTGCAAGGTAAGGCAGTGGATCAATTAGTCCAAGAATTTGAAGACAATGGAATTAGCATTGTTGATGAAAATGGTGATCCTTCACAACTAGCTTTGAAAAAGCAAAAAGATGTTGAAAAAGCTGAGTTAAAGGATATGTCTGCTCCTTCAAGTGTACGAATGAATGATCCGGTTCGTATGTATTTGAAGGAAATTGGACGTGTTCCATTGTTAAATGCAGATCAAGAAATTGCACTCGCAAAAAGAATAGAATCTGGTGATGAAGAAGCTAAGCAAGAATTAGCAGAAGCTAACCTTCGTTTAGTTGTTTCTATCGCAAAACGTTATGTAGGACGTGGAATGAGTTTCCTTGATCTTATTCAAGAAGGTAATATGGGTCTTATGAAGGCTGTAGATAAATTTGATTATCGTCTTGGATTTAAGTTTTCAACTTACGCTACTTGGTGGATTAGACAGGCTATTACTCGTGCGATTGCTGATCAGGCTCGTACTATTAGAATTCCTGTTCATATGGTTGAAACTATCAACAAGTTAATCCGTATTCAAAGACAACTATTACAGGACTTAGGTCGTGAACCTACTCCAGAAGAAATTGGTGCAGAAATGGATATGGCAACTAATAAAGTTCGCGATATTTTAAAGATTGCACAAGAACCAGTGTCTCTTGAAACACCAATTGGTGAAGAAGACGATTCACACTTGGGTGACTTTATTGAAGATAAGGATGCTACAAGTCCTGAACAACATGCTTCTTATGAAATGCTTAAGGAACAACTTGAAGAAGTTCTTGATACTTTAACTGATCGTGAAGAGAATGTTTTACGTCTTCGTTTTGGACTTGATGATGGTCGTACACGTACTTTGGAAGAAGTTGGACGTGTATTTGGCGTTACTCGTGAACGTATTCGTCAAATTGAAGCTAAAGCTCTTCGCAAGCTTCGTCATCCAAGTCGTTCTAACCAATTACGTGACTTTTTAGATTAATAATTATATAAAAAGGTATTTGAGTTTATTACTCAAATACCTTTTTTATTATTTTTTGCTTTCAGAAATATCATCTTTAATAATTTTCATAGGATTAAGCCAAGTACCGTTGTTTTTCCACCAGTTTCCACAAGGATCACCGTGTTTATCTATGTAATGTTTATCGGTTTTAGTGACACCTAAATGAATATGTGAACCGGTTAGTTTACCAATCTTTTGACCTAATTTAATATGTTGACCTTTTTTTACGTAAATATCTGTAATACTTAAGAATCCTTCTTGATAAATTTCAACATAACCATCTTGACTTATAACCCAAACATAAAGTCCCATTCCAGGACGATATTTGATTTTATGTACAATTCCTGCATGAACTGCTAAAACAGGAGAATGACCAACTTCCGAAAAGCCAAAATCATATCCATCATGAAAGTAGCTTTGTTTATCTGGGCGTCTTAAAACATCAGTCTCACCAAATTTTTGGCCGCTCTTAAATTTAATGTTTTTATGGTAAAGTACTTCAAAAGGATATCCCCAAGTTGCTTTATGAACAGACTTTTTAGTAGTTTTGTTAACTTTATGAGTGGATTGATGTTTTGTAAAGAGAAGATTTTTCTTAGACAAGGGCACACAGGCAAATAATATAATTGCAATGAAAGCGATAATAAAAAATATTTTTCCTTGCTTTTTCATTAGAAAACTTCATCTCGCTTTCCATCTAGAATATGCTCACTTAAGTTATCATCAAAGTAAATCGGCAAATCATGATCAAAATTATATGCAAGCTTGTGATTTTGTAATTCTTCTTTTGTCATCCAATAAAGCTCTCCTTCATCAGAAGCTTTGACTTTTCCAGTAAAGTTAGTTGCTATGTAAAAAAATACTATATAACGATTATCATCCTTATCGAAGAATTGTTTAACTCCGATTAAACGTGGATCTGTAATTGTTAAGCCTGTTTCCTCTTTAACTTCACGGATAACAGAATCATGAAAAGCTTCATGATTTTCAACATGCCCCCCGGGAAAAGTTAATCCAGGCCATGTTTTATCGTTTCTGTTTAAAACTAATATTTTATTTTTATTTTTAATCATGCACATATTCGTTAGTGTAACTGACTCTGTTCTATTCATTTTTACCCCATCTTTCTTGTGTCGATTATAACAAACTTCTTTTAACTAGTTACAAAAAATGTAAATAAAATTTTAAATTCTGGTTATTCTTAATCAAATTAAGGTACACTTATAATGAGAAATATATAAAGGTGAGGAAATTATGAATTTACGTTTAAATACTTTAGCAAAAATGGTTGATGAAAATACTCGTTTAGCGGATATTGGAACTGACCACGCTTATTTGCCAATTGAGTTAGTAAAAGAAGGAAAAATAAATTTTGCCATTGCTAGTGATATTGCGGCAGGTCCATTACAAAACGCCAAAGATGATATTCAAGAAGCAGGTCTTCAAGATAAAATTGAAACTAGATTAGGTGCTGGTCTTGAAACAATCAAGCATGAAGATAAAATTGATACAGTAGTAATAGCTGGAATGGGAGGTAAATTAATGTCTCAAATTCTAGAAGATGCAGATCAAAATGGTTTTAAATTTAAGAATTTAGTTTTAGAACCTAATATTGGTGAAGCTGGAGTTCGAATATGGCTAATGAATCACAACTATAAAATTTTAGATGAAGATTTGATTGCAGAAGCTGGGCATACTTATGAGCTGATTAAAGCAGAATTAGTTAAAGAGAAAGCTTCTTTAACGGAAGAAGAAATCTTTTTTGGACCTTTTATTTTAAAAGAGAAAAATCCAGTATTTTATCAAAAGTGGCAAGGGCAATTAAACTATTATAAAAAATTGCTGGTCAATTTGAATAAAGCTCGCCAAAAAGATAATGAAAGAATTGAACAAGTAAAAAGAAATATTGAATTAATTGAAGGAGAATTAAATGACTAAAGTTAAAGATATTGTTAACAAATTAAGAGAAAAATTTCCAGAAGATATTGCAAGTAAAGGTGATCCAGTAGGGATGCAAATTGGAGATATAAATGCTCCTGTTACTAGAGTAATGACAACACTGGATGTCAGACCAGAAGTTGTAGATGAAGCAGTTGAAAAAGGTGTTGATTTAATAGTTAGCCATCATCCAGTGATGTTTAGACCTGCAAAGAATCTTGATTTCAGCGATCCTCAATATGCGATGTACGGTAAGATTATTAAAAATGGAATTACTGTTTATTCAATTCATACTAATTCTGATAAAGCCCAAGATGGATCAAGTGATTGGCAAGCTCAAGAGCTTGAATTAACAGATGTTGAGCCATTTGCTTTAGATGATGATGGAATAGCAATTGGACGCAAGGGTCATCTTCCTAAACCAATGTCAGCTTATGACTTTGCATATTATGTTAAAGAAAAAATGAATATTAAAATGGCAAGATTAATTACTGCAGATAATGAAAAACAAATTTCTACTGTTGGGTTTATTTGCGGGGATGGAGGAAAATATTGGCATAGAGCCGTAGAAGAAAAACTGGATGCTTTTATTACGGGGGACATTTATTATCATGTCGGTCATGACATTGTTTCTTCAGGGTTAACTGTTGTAGATCCAGGCCATTATACTGAGAAACTTTTTAAGTATAAAGTTTATGAATTACTTGAAAAGTGGAATAATGAAGAAGAATGGAATGTTGGAGTTGAGCTTTCTGAAGTTTCAACGAATCCATTTCAAGATTTATTCTAGTTAAAGGAGAAAATTATGGAATATCCAAATTTACTACCACGTTTTTTAAAATATGTAAAAGTAAATTCACGTTCTGATGAACATTCAACTCGTTTTCCATCAACAGAACGTGAAGAAAAGTTTCAAAAAGAAGTTATCATGAAAGACTTAGAAGAATTAGGCTTGAGTGATATTCATTATAATCAAGATGCAGGAAGTGTAATTGCAGAAATTCCATCAAATGTTGAATGGGATGTACCTGTAATGGGATTTTTGGCTCACTCAGATACTGCAGATTTTAACTCTGAAAATGTTAAGCCACAAATTCATGAAAATTATGATGGAGAAAGCAAAATTCAACTAGGTGATTCTGAATTTTATTTAGATCCAGAAGTTTTTCCTAATTTAAGAAAATATAAGGGTCAAACTATTATTACTGCTTCTGGTGATACCTTACTTGGTGGAGATGACAAGTGTGGGGTATCAGAACTCATAACTTTTGCAGAGTATTTAATGGCTCACCCAGAAATTAAGCATGGAAAAATTCGTCTAGCTTTTACTCCAGATGAAGAAATTGGAACTGGTGCAGAACACTTTGATGTAGATGATTTTGGAGCAGACTTTGCTTTTACTGTTGATGGTGAAGCGCCTGGAAAACTTGATTGGGGAACTTTTTCAGCTGCACAATTTAGTCTTGATATTCAAGGTGTAAATGTTCACCCAGCAGTAGCTAAAGGCCAGATGATTAATGCTATTCAAGTAGGAATTGACTTCCATGATCAATTACCTGACCATGACCGTCCTGAAGAGACTGAAGGCCGAGAAGGATTTTTCCATTTAATGAACTTTGATGGAACTGTTGATAGTGCTCATTTGGATTATATTATTCGTGATTTTGAACGAGATGGACTTGAAAAACGTAAAAACTTAGTTAAGTCAATTGTAGAAAAAATGAATAAAAACTTTGGTACTGAAAGAATTAAATTAAAAATGTGGGACCAATACTACAATATGGCAGATGAGTTGAAAAAACACATGGATATTGTTGATTTAGCTAGGGATGCATACAAAGCAGAAGGGCTAGAAGTTAACGAAGACCCTGTGCGTGGTGGGACAGATGGATCACAGCTAACTTATATGGGACTTCCTTGTCCTAACATCTTTGCTGGAGAAGAAAATATGCATGGACGTTATGAATATACAGTTCTTGAATCAATGTATAAAGCTGTCGATGTAATGATTAAAATGGCACAACTTAATGCAGAACGTAATAAATAGTGAAACAAAATCATGTAAAAATTCTATTTATAGTTAGATATCCACAGCTTTTTAATTGCTTATTATTCAAGCAATGTAAGCGATTATCAAAAATTATGCAAAAGTTATACACTAATAGTGTTAATTGCAAAAAACAGGTTGTAATTCCTTTTATATCAAGGAAATATAACCTGTTTTTTATTTTGCCTGTAAAAAATAAACATTGTGAAACAAAATCAGTTGATAAAATAACTTGATTAATAAGCAAAAAAATAATATTATTATACTGTAATAGATAAATAATACAGTGAACAGAAGGTGATTAAGTGGAGTTTAAAGATAATATTCCAATTTATCTACAAATTGAGCAGTATCTTTATAGGCAAATAGCAATGGGTGAACTAAAAGCTGGAGAAAAAATCCCATCAGTTAGAAAACTTGCCCTACAATTAACTGTAAACATCAATACAGTTCAAAGAGCTCTTCAACAAATGAATGATAGAGGGATTCTTTATACAAAACGTGGAGAAGGAAATTTTGTAACTGAAGATACAGAATTGCTTAAAGCTACAAAAAAGTCATTAATAAATAATCAACTTGATGAATTTATTCAAAATATGGCAAAACTAGGGATAAGTGGTGATGATTTAGTAAAAGTTTTGCAAGAGTATTTAGAGGAGGAACATAATGGCTAACTTATTGACTATTAAAGATTTGACTTATAAGAAAAATCAGCGAGTAATTTTGCATGATGTTAACTTAAATTTATCATCAGGTAAAATTGTAGCGCTTCTTGGAGAAAATGGAGCTGGTAAAACCACGTTAATGCGAATTATAGCTGGTGTTGCTAAAAATTATAGAGGTAGCATCCAATTAGACGGAAGTATAAAAGAAGCTGAGAGAAAGGCAAAATTATCCTTTACAGATGGATTAACTGGCTTTAGTGATTCAACGAAAATTTCAGAAGTTGTTAAATTCTATCAAAATATTTTTAATGATTTTGATGTAAATGAATTTGAACAATTGCGGGAATTTATGAAGTTGAGCTTAGATATGAAACTTAGCCAACTATCTCGAGGAATGCGTGAAAAGTTAATTATTGCTCTAACTTTTGCTCGTAAGGCAGATTTATATTTATTAGATGAGCCTTTTGGTGGAATTGATGCAATGGCACGTAAAAAGATTATTAACTCTATTATTTTATGGAAAGATCCTAAAGCTACTATTTTGATTTCTGATCACTTTGTTAATGAAATTGCAACTCTGCTTGATGAAGTAGTCATTGTAAAGAACAAGACGATATTAGAACATAAATCAGCTGATGAAATTCGTTCAGAAAATAAGAGTATTGAAGAGTATTATGAAGGTTTATATGAAGAGGATGATGATTAATTATGACAAAGTCATGGACTTTATTTAAGCAATTATTCAAACAAAAATCTAAATCAGTATATTTGTTGATTATTATTCAATTAATTGCGGCTTTTGTAATAACTGCGTTTGGAATATTTAATTCTGGTGAAATGAATCATGCTGAATTTATTGGTGTAGCAATGCATAATAAGTTGTTAATTTATATGATTACATTTGTCATAGGCTTTTTAGTACTTAGTATTTTTACCAGTTTTGCTTATTTTATTATGACGAGTTGGAAAAATGAAAAAATCAATCGAAGCCAAACTTGGCAACTTATTCCAATAAATTCTGAGAAGTTATACATAATAAATACATTATCATCATTTTTATCATTTATTTATCTATGTGTGCTACAAGCTTTAGTTGGAATCATTGGAGCTATTATTTTTTATGTAGGATCTAATGAATTTCGAAAAGGAATAGCAGAATTAATTACTGTGATGAATAAAGAACATGTATGGTCACAAATTGATTGGAAATTAATTTGTGAAGAAGCTGTTTTAGTTCTTTTGCTGGGTCTTGCTTGGTATATAACTGTTAGCTTTTATCACTTTATTACTCGAACAATTATTGACTTTTTACCTGATAAAGCTGCAAGATTAACAGCTATTATAGTGAGAGTTGTGATGCTAGTATTAGTTATTTGGCTTTTAATTCAATTCTTAAATATAACTTCTGCAATGTATGAAAGTCGCTTTATCAATACAAATTTTGGAACTGATATGGAAGCTGCAGTTGTTGACTTTTTGTTATTCGATATTATTTTTGGAGGAATAAATATCGTTTTATTTAAGAAGTTCGTTGAAGCCAAAGGGAATAGATAGGAGTTAAGATATGACTGATTTTAAATCAGTTTTTAAGCAAATATTCAATCAAAAGAAAAAATATATTTATCTGGTATTGTTGGTTCAATTATTTGCTGTAGTTTTTATGACTGTTTCAACTCTTATTCAAGTACATGGACATCTGGTTACTGATAATTGGGTTGTAAGCTTTTGGGGGCCATCATCTACATTATGGACAATTCCTAGTACATGGGGATTTATTACAACAGGAGTTGCTGACTTAACATTAGTTGGGTTATTGGCATTTGATAGTCAAAAAATTAATATGAGTCAAACATGGCATTTAATGCCGAGTTCAAATGTTAAATTATATTTAAGTAATTTATTTACTAATTTACTTAGTTGTTTGTATCTTTTTGTTATACAAATTGTAGTTTTAAGTATTTTAGCATTATGTATTGGAATATCTGTTCATGAGGACTTTGCTTATGATATTAAGGCTATATCAAGTAATCTAGCTACTAATCCAGATATTCAAGGATTTTTAGATTTTGGATGTCTTATATTATTAATAGCAATTTTAGCATATACTACATTCACTTTTATTGATTTAATTAATTTAGCATCATATGGAATTATAAATAATTTACCCGTTAAAAGCACCAAATATGTTAGATGGCTTGTAATAGCTATTTTAGTTATATTTGCAACTTATATTTATATATTATGTGATGGACAGATTCGTAATGTTTTAAGCTTTAATAGTGTTTCAGAACCATTGTGGATAACAGATTTAGAAGTGTTTGTATGTGGTTTAATTTGTATGATTTTTAATATAATATTAATCAACAAGTATGTAGAACCCAAAATAGTAAATAGATAGGAGGATATGAGTGGTAAATTTCTTAGCTATTACTAAGCAAATGTTTAAACAAAAAAGTAAATTTGTATATTTAGTATGGATTGTTCAGTTTATTGCCATTTTAGCTTTATTAGCTTTTAATATTCAAGCTAAAGCTATGGGAACATTTCAAGAATTATTATATTCTGATACAATTCTTTCAACTGTGTTTTTTGATGTAATATTTTTAGGAATAATGTGCTGGCAAAATGAAAAGATAAATTTAAGTCAAACTTGGCGACAAATTCCGATTTCTAGCACTAAATTTTACCTTGCAAATATTATGTCAACTTTAATGTGTTGTATGTATCTTTTTGTGGTTCAAATTATAGCTAATCTTATTGTAACTATTCCAAAATCTACAATGGTTTTCAATGATTTGATTGGATATGTTGATTATCCTTTTAATTTTTGGGGTAGAGCAGTAATATTTGGATTGTTTTTAGTATTAATTGTTATTACTATTTCAATGTTTGTTAGTTTTACTAATTTTTCAACTAGAGTTATTGTTGACTTTTTGCCAGTTAAAAATACTACATGGGTAAAAATGTTAGTAATGGGAATTCTAGTTATAATTGGTGTGTATGTGGGAATGCAGATTAATGATCATTTTACTAATTTTATGATGACTAAGTTTACAGATTCTGTAATGGTACATTCAAATATTAGAGAAGTTGGGTCAATGCAAGTAACTGACATTGAGTTAGCTATAATTAGTTTGATTTTAGGAAGTTTGAATATTTGGTTGATTAATAAATTTGTTGAAACTAAAGTTAAAAATTAGAAAAAAGAATTGCTAAAAAAAGCAATTCTTTTTTGATAAAACGCAGCTTTAATAGGTTGTTACTAAATTATAAAAATAAAATAAAATAAAAACCCTTTCAAAAATTTCGAAAGGGTTTAACAACTAATGATTAGCTGCCATATAATCATATAACTGATTTACTTCTTCAGCAGTAAATTCACCATCGCCAACTTTCATTGAGTGAACTTTTTCCACTGAAAGATGACTAGCAAATGCTAAGTCAGTATCATTAACATGATGTTTAACTTGATAGTCAATAATAGCATTAGATAAATCTTCTTGGTTCATATTGAAAATCTCCTTACAAGTTAATTCTAACTAAAAACTCTAAAAAGTAAAAGATTTAAGTCAATTTTAAAATGTACGAATTTGATTGAATGGCCAGTAACGAAGTTTTACCTCACCAATTAAAGCACTTCGTTTTACAAAACCAAAATATCGTGAATCTTTTGAAACATCGCGGTGATCACCCATTACGAAGTAGCTATCTTTAGGCACACGCTTTTTCAAAGTGAAATTATTTGTATATAATTCACCTTCTTTATGGGCTTCTTCTTGTAATGCATTATGTAGATATGGCTCAGAAATTTGTTTACCATTAATGTACATTTTATCATTTTTAGAAGTTACCATATCTCCCGGCATACCAATGATACGCTTGATATAAAGTGCATTCTTTTGATCTGGTGCTTTCAAAATGACAACATCGTTTCTTTCAGGCTTAAAATGTCTTACTGCAATTAACCTATCATTGTTTTCAAAAGTAGGTTGCATAGAAGGACCTGAAACAGTTTCATTTGATAAGACAAAACTAAATACAAGATAGTAAATGCCAATCAAAATGGCAAACATAATGACAACGTCTAGTATAAATTTACCTAGACTTTCGTCTTCTTCATTCTTTTTATTTGATTTTTTTGTCATAAAACCTCTCCTTATATCATACTGTTTATTATTATAACTGATTTATTGGCAAGTGAATGGTAAAATCATTTATAGGTATTAAGAAATGACAAAATTTATAGAAAAACTAAACACAATTAATCAAAAAATAGATAATAGAATAGTACAAGAGCAAGTAGATGAGATAAATAAAATAGTAGAAACTGTTGCTAAAAAGCAGGTTCTAATGCAAGCTCCGTGTCGTTTAGGATTGTATCCTGATGAGATAGAAGAAATAGCAAAGGATAATGATTCTAATAGTGTAAGAATTATTAACAATATGTTAAATAGTGTGAGACAATTTTTATCACTAAAATTTGGAATCTGGTCCTTGCCTAATTTAACTACGGCAAAATTAATCAAACAGGAATTTAAAGTTGAAACTTGTGTAGAGATTATGGCGGGAAATGCATATTGGACTAAAGCTTTGAATGAAGTGGGTATTCAAACAATAGCTACAGATTCATTGGAATGGGCTAAAACTTCTTCGACAGGACAGAATCAAATTTTCAATGTTGAAAATTTAAATGCTGCAGATGCAATAAAAAAGTATAACAAAGTAGATTTAATACTATGTGCATGGTCGCCAAATTTTGGAAAAAGTGATTTAGAAGTAATAGATACATGGCGTAAATATAATCCTCAAGCTCGTTTATTATTTATTGGTGAAAAAAATGGAGCAACTAATTCACCAGAATTTTGGAAATTAACCCACTTTAAAAAAACTCCAGAACTTGCTAAAATTAATCAGTCCTTTATTAGTTATGATTTTATAGATGAAAAGATATTTGAAGTAGATGAATTATAAAAAGATATTATTATTGTTTACCATATTTTTGTGCCTTTTAGGAATTGGAGCCGTATTATCTAATGTTCAATCAAGAGAAGCGAATCAGTTGTTAGAAGCTCACGGTCTTAGTAACAATACTCGATATATTGATATTGATAATAATCAAAGTGTTGAAGATTTTTTAAAATATTTAGATAAAGCATATCACAATAAGAAAATTCAATTACATTTAGATAATAAAATTCAAAAGAATCAAGTTTTAGTATGGGCTAATCATAGTGTGATTACTGTTCCAACAGAAAGTGGACGGTACTTTGTTCCTGATGATTTTAAGGGACAAGTGTCATTTGCAATTTTAGGACCAGATACTAAGATAAAAACATTACATGCTCAATCTAATAGTTACGTTCTTTGGAATAAGAGATATTATTCTGTTATTGGTAGTTTAAAGCACTATCATCAGATGGACCAAACTAAGTACTATTTAAGTACTGGTATAAATCAGCCAACTGCCAAAGAAAAACTTAAGAATTATCGCATTGTTATTGATAGCAATAATAAAACAATTAATCAAATTGCTAAGCATTACCATACTTCAGTTCATATACCAGAATTTGTTAAGAAACACCAGATTCATCGTTTATCAGTAATCAATGAAATTCTTATGATTATTGGATATTGGATTGTAATTGGAATCTGTAATATGATTCTTGCACTTGTGAATTGGCGTCAAGTTAGAAGAACTAATTTGCGCGGAAGTTTAATGAAAAATTGGCTAGTCAACAGGAGTTTAAGATTATTATTAGCAGAAGGTTTAATTACATTAACTGCATATTGCTTTTTATGCTGGCGAGCATTTTTCTCAAAAACTGACCATTTAATTGAATTACTTATTATAAGTTTTATTGTGATGATTTTAAGTTATGGTTTTGAAATTATTATTTTAAAGAGAAGGGAAAATATCCGTGCTTAATTTACCTATTGAATTTAAAGAAAAATATCAAAATTTGCTTGGAACAACAAAAGCACAAGAAATGTTTGATGCTATGAATGAAAATAGCAAAAAAGCATTTCGAATTAATCTTTTGAAAAGTCCAAATGTTTCATATCCTTTAAATAAAAAAATTCCTGATATAAAAAATGGCTATTATGGTGAAATTTCAGGAAATGACCCTGAATGGGTAAGTGGAAGTGTTTATTCACAAGATCCATCCGCAATGTTTCCAGCACATATTGCACAAATAAAACCAGGTGAGAAAGTACTGGATTTATGTGCAGCTCCTGGTGGAAAAAGTACAGGTCTTGGGGAACAATTAGCAGGCGAAGGAATTCTTGTAGCGAACGAAATTTCTAATACTAGAGCAAAAATTTTAAGAGAAAATATTGAACGATGGGGCATTACAAATGCATTAGTAACTAATGCAAGTCCAGATGAATTAGTACCATATTTTACGCAATTTTTTGATAAAATTTTAGTAGATGCACCATGTAGTGGAGAAGGGATGTTTAGAAAAAATCCAGAAGCAATTGAATACTGGTCTGCCGACTATGTGCAAACTTGTAAAACACGACAACAAGAAATTTTAAATGCTGCTGTCAAAATGTTAGTTCCTGGTGGTCAATTAATTTACTCAACTTGCACTTTTTCGCCTGAGGAAGATGAACACATTGTTCAATGGTTAGTTGATACTTATGATATGCAAATTTTACCAATAGAAAATGTAGCTTCGAATAAAATAAGTCATGGAAATCCTGAATGGAGTAATGGAAATCCAGACTTAACTAAAACGCTCCGCTTTTGGCCCCAAGATAATTTAGGGGAAGGACAATTTGCAGCATTACTTAAATTGCCAGAAAATGAAGTAGAAGTTAAATCAGCTTCAAAGAAAAGAAAAAGAAAAAAGAATCCAAATTCTTTATCTAATTCAGATAAAGAATTAATTGATAAAGTTTTAAGTAAATTTGCATTACCTTCAAGTATTTCTAATTGGAAAAAAACAGCTTTAGTCAGAAATGATCATGTATTTATCCCAGTAATAAATCCTACAAAAATTAAGGGATTAAAGATATTAAATAATGGGGTAGAGTTAGGCATTTTAAAGAAGAATCGTTTTGAACCAGGACATCAGCTTGCAGAAGTTTTAGGACAGCTTGAACAACAAGAAGTAATTGAATTAACTACTCAAGATGAATTTTTAAGCTATTTACATGGAGAAACAATTCAGGTTAACAGTTCTCTGAAAGGCTTTGTATTAGTAAGCTATAAGGATATGATTTTTAGTTTTGGTAAAATTGCAGGAAAAACTCTTAAAAACTTTTATCCTAAAGGACTAAGAATTTTAAATAAATAAAAACAGCCTTATTAAGGCTGTTTTTATTTGCTAAACGATTTGATCAATTATATTTTTTAATGGTAAGTCATAGTAGCTTTTAATTTGCTGTAATTCATCTAAATTATTACAACCATAAATGGCAACTAGACCAGCTAATTCTTTTTTCCAAGCGTGAATTTCTTCAAAAAGTCCATCTTCACCATTTTTTAGATATTCTTGCAAAAAAGTATTAGCAATACCGACGTATTTTCCGCCTAGTACAAGGCCTTTTAAAACATCTAGTGGATTACGCACCCCGCCTGAAACAATAAATTCTAGACCCAATTTTTGCGCTTTTAAAGCAGTTATTACTGTAGGAAGTCCCAAATCTTCAAGATAAGAAACATCTCGCTTATTTCTGCCATTTTCAATTTCAGCAAAATTTGTTCCGCCACTGCCGGCAACGTCTATTAATTCAATATTAATATTTTGTAAAAGTTGTAAAGCAGAGGTGTCTATGCCAAAACCAACTTCCTTTACTATAATTGGAACCGTAATTTTTTGTCTGAGCTCTCTGATATTTTCAATCCACTTAAAATTTCGGTCACCCTCTGGCATAGATATTTCTTGAACTGTATTAATGTGAATTTGCAAAGCATCTGCTTGTAGTTCATTAACAATTGTTTGGGCATTTTTAACAGGTGTTAGTGGAT
This sequence comes from Lactobacillus sp. PSON, assembly GCF_052615405.1. NCBI lineage: Bacteria > Bacillati > Bacillota > Bacilli > Lactobacillales > Lactobacillaceae > Lactobacillus > Lactobacillus sp. PSON. Next base: position 243,264 of record NZ_JBQXFW010000006.1, read on the forward strand.
TCACATTAGCAATTAGTATACCATCTGGATTCTCTTCACGAGCAACATAAAAGCTATCTAATTGTTCATGCTCACTTACTAAAATACTAGCTGATCCAAGTGACATAGCAATGTTTTCACGAGCTGCTACTTTAGCTAGCGCTTTATTAACTTGGTAAGATTTTTTTGAGCCACCAGTCATTGCATTTATAAAAAATGGGGCAGAAATATTTTTATTAAACATTTCTGTTTTGATTGAATCAATATCTACTACAGTTTCTGGGAGAGCAGGCCGTAGTAAGTGCATTTGATCAAAACTATTTTTCTTTTTTTCATCAAAAAACATCTGGGCTAATGCCAGATGTTCTTCTTTTCTTTTAGATCTAATTGACATAAGTACCTTTTTGTTAATTAATAAAAAGTTATTTGATGAACATGAAAATTCAAAGGAAGAATACCATTGTTCTTCCATTCTTTTTCTAATGCATTGGCATCAGTATGATCATCCATAATCACAATTCCACAATCACCATTTCCAGCACCGGAAGTTTTGGCAGCACCGCCAAAGTTTTCCGCAATATTGATTAATTTAGATAAACGTGGAATTTCGATGGCAATTTGATTGATTTTTGCAAAATGTTGTAAAAGACTACGGTTTATACGGATTTGTTTTTGAATAGTTGCAATATCGTTTTTTTCAAAACCAGCTATCATCTTTAATACACATTCGCGTGAATTAATAAGAAACTTTTGATATTCATTATTTAAAAGTTTTTTATTAGCATTAGTTTCATCAACTAAACGAGAAGTTGAAGCAGGTTGTTGACTCCAACCAATTAAAAGTTTCATCCCTTCAGGAGGAGTCAATAACTGTACCTTGAGACCAGGCCAAGCTTCATTTACAACCTCTGATAATGATTTATACTTCAATTCATGTTTAAGCCAGTTCTTATCAAAAGTTTGATAAGCAAGCCAACCACCATAAACGCTAGCTGCAATATCACCTGCACTACCGTTGCCTTGAACTGAATAATGCGAAATAGCAGAAAGCTTGTAAATCAATTCATTATCGAGTTCTACACCATAAAAACGCAAAATAGCCTTTACTACAGCAACAGTAACAGCAGCGCTAGAGCCTAAACCGTACTTTTTACCATCTGCTGAATCAAGATCAGAATTAACATGTAAATCATAAACATTCATAGGAATGTTTTGTTCAATACAATATTGTTCTGTATAAGAAATAGCAGACAAAATATATTCAAATGGATTGTCTCTGTTATCAATTACCATTTTGGATCCTTGACGTACCCAATGAATGGAATCTTGTGAATATTGTTTAGAGTGGATAAGACCAGTACCTGTTTGATTCTCAGTGATTGAAACACGTACAAATTGATCCACTGCAACCAAAATTGCAGGACAATCTTGTTCTAAAACTGCATATTCTCCGGCAACATATAATTTTCCGGGGGCTTTTTCTGTTATCAAAAGATTTTAATCCTCTAATCTAATTAAGCTTTAATACAATAATTAATCCAAATATGAAACTCCTGGACCAAAACTTGCATCGACTATAGTAACATTATTAAAACAAGACTCAAAGCGTTCTTTGATATCTTTTACATTTCTTAACTGACAAAGGACCTTCACATTTGGTCCAGCATCTATTGTGTAATAACATTCAATACCTTGCTTGCGCAAATCTTCAACCAGCTTAATTGCCTTAATGGTATCGGGTTCGAAATAAGTAAAGGGAGGTTGGGCTGACAAATTAATTGCGTGCATTTCACTAGCATTTAATTCGGCTAAACTACCCAATTTAGTAAAATCTGCATCTTTAATCGCTTGGACCATTTCTTGCAATTCAAAATCATTTCTTTGAATCCATGGTTTGAAAAAAGGTGAAGTTTGAGCAAGTTTCATCCCTTTAGTAGATGAAACAGATTTTTTGTTTTTATTCAACTCAATTGCTAATAGATGTAAATCCATGTTAGGTTTTTCATCTAAAGCATAAGCAAAAGAAGAATCATCAGTCCCCTTTTGCCAAATAGCAAATCCACCATAAATTGAACGACTTGCAGAACCAGATCCCATTCGGGCTAAGCGTGAAAGGTCTTTTTTGTCAACATTAATATTATAATAAGCGCAAAAAGCACTTGCAAGTGCAGCAAATGCAGAACTAGAAGAGGCAAGACCAGCAGAAGTAGGGACGTGATTAACTGAAGAGATAGTAAAGTTATCTTTAATTTCAAATTTAGTCTTTAGCATATCCAAATATGAAAAGACACGTTTACTAGCTTCAAAATCCTGTTTTTTACCATTTAAATAAAATGAATTCTGCTCGGCTGCTTCAATGGAAGTATCAGTATAAAACTTATCAAGTGTCATTGAAAGACTAGACATCAGCGGTAAACGTAATTTAGGGTCTTTTTTACCCCAATACTTGATAAGGGCAATATTAGTATGAGCTCGTACAGTTTTTTTCATTAAATTTCCTCAATCCAATATCCGTTAATTAAATTAGAACTTTCAGCAGCAATTTTTTTAGCTATTTCTTGATTATCACAAAGAGCAAGGACGATACCGCCTAAACCACCACCAGAGAATTTAAACCCAAGGGCACCGTTTTTAAGAGCAACTTTTTGTAATTGTTCTATGCGCTTGGTTGCTAAGCCAAAACTTGCTAAAATATCTTCGGCTTCATTAAAGTATTGACCAATAGCTTTTCTATCTTGTTTATGCCAAGAATCCATTGTTAAGTCAGCAAGTTCACCTAAGCGCTCAATTTTTTTATTTGCTTCGATATTAGTTTCAAGTTGCTTTCTAACCATTCCCACAGCTTCTTTAGTATTACCAAGTTCGCCTGTATCCATTATAAGAAGTGTAGCATTTAATTTTTCTTCAAGCTTTTGTGGACCATCTTCTTTATTAAAAAATACCAAGTAATCAGAGTTCACGGTTGCTGCATCAAGTCCGGAAGCTTTACCATGATTAATCATTTCAGCATGATTAGTGATTTCCATAATTTTTGCTTCTGGTAAGTTTAATTGATAAAATTTATCCATTGCGCATGTTGTTGCTAGAGCTACAGTTGCACTTGAACCAAATCCTCTTTCCATAGGAATTTCACCAGTGTAAGTAACTTTAATAGGAGCTTTAGATTTAGCTAAATCCATCATAGTTTTAACTACATATTTAAGTCCATCATAGTTATTAGGTGCTTCAAAAAATGGACCATGATAGTTTGCAGTATCCATCCAAGTTTCATCAGATTTTTCAACATCAGCTTGAATATGTAAGGCTGTGATTGGCATGGCTAGAGCATTCATTCCGTAAACGACAGAATGCTCTCCAATCAATATAACTTTTCCATGAGCTAAGAAACTTGACTTCATATTTTTAACCATCCTTAAATGAGATTTAAAATTTAAAAAGGCACTCTTATGCTAAAATTAAAAACACAAGGAGCCGAGAACAAATGATTAAATTTATAACTGGTCGACAAACTGACCCATTACAAGAAAAAATTCTGGAAGAAGCTGTAGAAAACTACAAAAAAAATCCAGAATCCGAAACTTTTATCATCGTTCCAAACCATATTAAGTTTACCACAGAAGTTAGGGCAATTAACAAACTTGCTGTTTCAAATAATGAATCTGAAGCTTCTGTTAAGAATTTGCAAGTATTATCGTTTTCACGTTTGGCCTGGTTTTTCTTAAAGGAAGCTGAGGAAGGCTTACCAACTCAGCTTGATGATGCAGCAAGTGCGATGCTTTTAGAAAAAATTATAAATAACAAACGAAATGAATTAGAATTATTTAAAAACGTTAATATTAATACAGGATTAGTCAAACAAATTTATCAAAGTATTTTGCAAATCCATGATGGTAATTTGGATTTAGATGAAATTGATGAAACTGTCTTAGATTTGGAAACTAAAAGTAAAATTCATGATTTAAGAATTATTTATGCAGCGTTTTTAGAAGAAATTGCAGGTAAGTTTTCTACTAAAAATGAAGTTGAATTTCAATTAAATGAACTTTTAGCTGATAAAAAAGAAGAGTTAAAAGATAAAAGTTTTTATTTTGTTAATTTCTCCCATTTTTCTTTGCAAGAAGGATTAACAATTAAATTATTGATGAAATATGCCAAAAGTGTAACAATTGCTTTTAAAACAAAAAATGGAGAAGTTACTCCTGATTCTGAAGCAGGAGATTATGATTATGTTATCCAAAAAACTATCAGCCGATTAAGTTATTATCTTCAAAAGGAAGATATTGATTATTCTATTGAGCAAGTAGAAGTTACACCTAATCCATCTAAGCGTGAAATATTAAATGGAGTGTGGACACAAACATTACCTAAACCAGAAGAATTAAATCAAGTTCAATTAGTTAAAGCTGATTCTAGATATGCTGAAGCGTATTTTGTTGCGCATACTATATATCAGCAAGTTGCTTTGAGTAATTATCGTTATCAAGATTTTTTGATTTTAGCGCCTAATTTACACGAATATGAAACTTATTTAACTCCAATTTTGCGTCAAAATGATATTCCATTTTTCAATGATTTACAACAAGAGATGAAATATCACCCCTTAGTAGTATTAATTGAAAATTTAGCAAATTTATTAGAACATCCCTACAATACTCAAAACATAATTACGATTTTAAAAACTTGTTTAATTATTCCTGATTGGTATAAAGATCAACAAGCTTATCTTCATGATGTTGATGAGTTAGAAAACTTTGTTTTAGCCCATGGAATTAATCATCAACTATGGAAAAAGTCATTTAATTATTTTATTGATGCTGAAACAATCAAACTTGATAAAATGCCAGATGAAGTAGCAAATATTGACAAATTACGACAATTTATTATTGAAGAAATTGATAAAATGTTTCAAAAAATAAATGAAGAAGTAAATAGTCAAAAAGCTATCACTGTTTTCTTTAATTTTTTGATTCAAAATGGTGTCTCAAAAAGATTGGAAGATTGGCGTAGTATTGCTCAAAAAAATGGCGATTTGCAACAAGCTCAACAACCTGAACAAGTTTGGGATTTATTGATTACACTTTTGAAGGATTATTTATTGATTAATCCTGATGAATTTCAAAGTAAAAATTTCTTTGAAATGCTGATTAGCGGTTTTAGAGAAGCAAGTTTTTCTCAAATTCCATCCACTTTAGATGCTGTAAATATTTCTGAAATGGGAATGGTACAAGCCGATAATTATAAGCAAGTCTTTATTATTGGCGCAACTAGTAGTAATTTACCGGCTATTCAAAAAGAACCTAGCTTTTTAAGTACGGAAAATTTAAATGAATTAGCTCAAGTTTTTGATGATAATTCTTATATTGAAGATTCCCAACAATTAAATAATCTAGATCAAAGTTATCAATTTGGAATGGCCTTGGCATTAGCACAAGACAGAATATATCTATCATACCCTGTGTTAAATGCTTCAAATGAGCAATTAGAACCTTCTCTTTATTATGAAACTTTAAAAGATTATGGTGCTCCTGAAATGTGGCAGCATGATTTACCGAAGAATATACAAGATACTTTGTCATTTTTGACGAATGCTCAAGCAAGTTTAGGCTATTTAGGATATTTGGAAGCAACTAGTAATTCAAAGGTACTTGCTGATTTATTAAAATTAACTCAAGAAAAGCTTCCAGAAAAAACTGAAGCAGTTTTAAAAGCAACCGAGTTTGATAATACCCCTCAAAATATTGATAGTCAGTTAGCTCAAGCTTTATATGGGCAAAATCTAAATGCATCAGTATCGCAACTAGAAACGTTTTATCAAAATTCATATGAATATTTCTTAAATTATGGTTTAAAACTTCGAAGACGTTCTGAAAATGACTTTGATGTTATTCAAGCTGGAAATTATTTCCATGAAACCTTTGATAAATTAGTAAAAGAATTAAATCAGAGACATCTTAATTTAGCAGATATTGATAATCTTGAACTAGAAAAACTACTCTATAAAGCTAGAAGAGAAATGAAAGATGAAAGCAAATATAAACAGTTAATGAATGATCCTTTCAATCAATATCTCTTTAAATGTTTAGATCATACTACTTCAAAAGTAGCTTATAATTGGCATCGTTCAGCTAAAAAGACACCCCTACAAGCAAAATATTCAGAATTAAGTTTTGGTTTAGGAGAAAAAGTTAAAGGACTAAATTTTGAAGTTCCTAGTTTATCTGGTAATCATTATGTCAACTTACGAGGAAAAATGGACCGAGTGGATATAGCGCCAATAAATAATAATGAAGTTTTAGCTCAGGTTATTGACTATAAATCATCAGAAAAGAGCTTTGATTTGGGGATGTTTTATAGCGGTTTATCTTTGCAAATGGTTTCATATTTAGATGTTTTAGCTAAAAATGGTAAATTTTTTGCAAAGCAAGAAGAATTAAGATTATTAGGTGCGTTTTATCAAACTATTACTAGAAAAGTTGAAAAAATAAATGGTTCTAGCCTAATTAATAAAAAGTTAATGCTTAAGGATGAGCTTTTAGATACGAAGGATAAGTTAATGTATCGCGGACTTATAAATAATGATCCCGACTTATTATTAGAAGCAGATCCATTATTAGAAACAGATGATTCAAGTATTTATTATCAGGTTAAGCGTAACAGTAAGAAACTTAAATTGCCAAGTGCTAACTTTAATCAAGAAGAAATTGATTTGCTTTTAGCTTATAATGAATACCTTATTAAACAAGCTTCTAATAAGATTCTTTCAGGCAATATTGAACTGAATCCATTCCGTAAAAGCAATAATCAAAACGCATTAACATATTCTGATTATCGAGATATTTTCTTCTTTGACGCGATGCTCAAGGAAAATGAATATCATGATATTTCTACTTTAAAAAAGAATGAATTAATGTCCAAAATTAGAGATATTTTAAGCCAAGAAGGAGATGAGAATTAATGTCTTTTACTCAAGAACAACTACAGGCAATCCGAGAACAGGGAAAAGATATTTTAGTTTCTGCTTCTGCTGGTAGTGGTAAAACGACTGTTTTAACTCAGCGAGTATTAAAAGAAATAATGAATGGTAAAAGTGTTGATGAATTATTAATTGTTACTTTTACTAAAGCGGCAGCTGAAGAAATGAAAAAGCGTATTAAATCTGAATTAACTATGCGCTTAAAAGATAAAATATCAAACAAGCAAAGAAATCATTTGCGCACGCAGCTTAGTAATATTGATGCAGCCAATATTTCGACTATTGATGCTTTTTGCTTAGAAGTAATTCATCGTTTTTATTATGCGATTGATCTTGATCCTAGTTTTAGTATTTTAACAGATGATACTCAAGCTGCATTATTAAAAGAGCAAGCACTTCATGAAGTTGAGAGCCAAAAAATAGAAAATAATGATGAGAATTTTTTGGCATTTTATGATAATTTTGCTGGTGATAGGGATGCAGAAAGTGCTAGAGATTTACTATTAGATTTATATAACTTTGCAATGGCTAAGCCGGATTATCGCAAATGGCTTAAAAATTTAGCTGGTGATTATGAAATTAAAGATAATTTAGTTTCATCAAATTTATGGCAGAAAAAAATTAAGCCATATTTATTAGATGTTACAAATAATATTCAAGCAGAATTAAGAACTATTACCTCTACTTCACAATTTGAAACAAAAGAATTAGAAAATTTGCGAATTCAGTTTTTGACTTTTAAACAAAATTTATCTAACTTTATAGAGGTTTTAAATAATGATGCATCTTATAATACCCAGCGTGATATGGTAAGGCATTGCGTTTTTAATAAAAGTTTACGCATCAGTAAAAAGTGGGATGAAGATATTCAAGAAGTCTATAATTCCGCAAAAGATGTTCGCAGTAATATCCAAAGTCAAATTTATGATATTTTTACTTCATTTTTTGTGACGGATGAAGATGAACAACTTGAAGTAATTAATAAATGTCAAAAGATAGTTTCTGCAATTATTGATTCAGAACTTGCTCTGATTGATAGATTTTCTGAGCTTAAGAGAAGCCAAAATTTACTTGATTATGGTGATATGGAACAAATGGCTTATACGATTTTAAGTCAAGATACTTCTAATTCCCAGTTAGCACGAGATTTTTATCAAAATAAATTTAAAGAAATTTTGGTAGACGAATATCAGGATATTAATCCACTTCAAGAAAATATTATCCAGCTTCTTAAGCAAGAAGGAAAAAATAATCTCTTTATGGTAGGAGATGTAAAGCAATCAATATATGGTTTTCGTCAAGCGGAACCAAGCTTATTCTTGAAAAAATATCACGATTTTGGAAAAGCTAATACAAATAATGAAAGAATCTTACTTTCAGATAACTTTCGTTCAACTGAGCCTGTTACTAAAATAGTAAATACTTTTTTCAATCAAATTCTTACGCCAGATTTTGGAGGAATTGATTATCAAAAAGAAGGGCAGCTATCTTTTGGTGCAAAATATTATCCTAACCATTTAAATAAAGCAGCAGAGGTTCTTTATCATAAGAAAAATACTGATGAAAAGGAATTTTCTGAAATTCAAATGGTGATTGATCGCATAAAACAATTTAAAAAAGAAGATTTACAAGTATATGATGCTAAATTAGGATGTAATAGATCATTTAAGTATAATGATATTGCAATTTTAACTAGAAGTAGGTCGAATAATCTAGAAATTATGCAAAGATTTGGAAAAGCTGATATTCCGTTATTTGTGACAGATGCAGAAAATTACTTCCAAACCTTTGAGTTGACAATTATTATGAATTATTTGAAGATAATTGATAATCCTGACCAAGATATTCCAATTATAACTGTTTTAAGATCACCACTGTTTAATTTTACTGAAACTGATTTTGCCAAAATTAGGATTAAAAGTAAAAATAGTAGTTTTTACAATGCTCTTACTAGTTATGTTTCAAAACATGATGACTTATCTGATAGAATTAAACTCTTTTTAAATCAATTAGAAGAATTACGTATTTTCTCAGCTACTCATCGAATTTCTGATTTAATCTGGAGTATTTATGCAAAAACGAATCTACTAGAAATTATGACTGCTCTTCCAAATGGTGAACAACGTCGTGTAAATTTGGAAGCTTTATATGAAAGAGCAAATTCTTATGAAAGTGCTGGCTTTAAAGGATTGTATCAATTTATCAACTTTATTGAACGCATTCGCCGAAGCCAGAAAGACTTGAGTCAACCTCTTTTAACTAAAGAAGCAGAAAATTCGATTAAATTGATGACTATTCATGGTTCAAAGGGACTTGAATTTCCTATTGTCTTTTATCTAGGTATTGAGAAAAAGTATCAAATGAGTGATTTACGTGGTAATTATGTCATCAATCCGCAAGAAGTCGGAATTACTTTGCGCAAATCGCAATATCGCATTGATTCATTGGTTAAATCTTATGGAAATGTCGAAAAAAAGCAACAATTGCTAGAAGAAGAAGCAAGAATTTTATATGTGGCTTTAACTAGAGCAAAGCAAAAATTAATATTAGTTGGTGATATTGCTAGCTTTGATAAAAATATCAAGAAATGGCAAAATTTAAATCCTAAATCTCTGTCACATAAATTAAGTGCTAATAGTCCACTAGATTTTATTGGACCAAGTTTAAAATTAGAACAGCAATTTAGTCAAAATTTGGAAGATATTACTAGTGCTATTGATGAGAATGAAGAAATTCTATATATTAATTATAGTAATCAGCAAGCTAATGACGAAGTTATTGAAGATAAGATAGATAATGCAGAAGAAGAATCTACATTATTGATGGAAACTGCTCAGAAACTATATGATTTTAATTATCCGTTTAAAGATGCTAGTCAAACTACAGCATATCAAGCTGTTTCTGAAATAAAAAAGGCTTTCAATGATCCAATTGATACTGATTTAGAAAACTCACGTCTTATATCATCTACTAATAGATACTTGCAGCCTATCGATACTAAGCCTAATTTTTTATTTGAAACTAATTTTACTGGAGCAGAAATAGGTACAGCAACACACTTGGTTTTGCAATATTATGATTATCAAAATTCAGATGAAGCTCAGCTTGAAGAAGAGCTTAAGGAGTTAGTTTTAAAGAAAAAACTTAATCCTGAAATTATTCCAAATATTAAAAAAGATCAGATAGAGTGGTTTGTTCATAGTGATTTTGCTAAAAAGTTCTGGGAAAAGCCGGAGAACTTAAAAAGAGAAGTTGATTTTTCAAGTTTAATTTCTGCAAGTAAGTTGTTTGATAATTTTAGTGATAAAAATGCAAAAATTTTAGTACACGGTACTATTGATGGCTATTTTATTGATGAAGATGGTATTATTCTTTTTGATTATAAAACAGATCATGTTGATAAAAAGCATTTGCATGATGCAATTAATAATATTAAACAAAAATATACCGGTCAGCTTCGTCTTTATGAGCAAGCGCTTAATGGCTTTAGTGATAAAAAGGTAAAAGGCAAATATTTAATTTTGCTTGACGCTAAACAGGTAATTGAAGTTAAATAAACTTAATAAGTGAAAGGTGGTGAAATTATGGAAAACATTTTTGCAAAAGATACCTTTGCAGTAGTAGATCTTGAAACCACAGGTACTCAAAGAGAAAACGATAATCATATTATTCAGTTTGGATGTGCAATTATCAAAAATATGAAAATTGTAAAAACTTACTCTTTTATGATTAATCCACATCGTGATATTCCTCAATCAGTTCAAAATTTGACTAGAATTAGTAATGAAGATGTTAAAGGGGAGCAAGATTTTGATTACTATGCTCCAAAAATTATAAGTATTTTAAAAGATACTATTTTTGTGGCTCATAATGTTAACTTTGATTTACCATTTTTGAATTATGAATTAATGCAGCATGGTTATGAAGCTTTGACTAATAAGGCAATTGATACAGTTGAACTAGCTAAGATTGCTTTTCCAACTTTACCATCTTATAAGTTGAGCGACTTAACTGATAGGCTAGATATCAGGCACCTTAATCCTCATAAAGCTGATTCAGATGCTTATGGAACAGCGGTGTTATTACTTGATATCATTAAAAGTTTGACTAGTTTGCCTCAAGCTACCTTGAATACTTTAAGTTCTTTATCACACGGATTAGTTCGAGACACATCTTGGATAATTAACAAAATTGCAGATAGCTTAAGGCAGACTAAAAGGCCATTGGGTAAAGAGTATATGCAGGTGCGTAATATTATCTTGCAAAAACAAAATCATGCTCTAACAAGCCATGGTCAAGCTTATAAGTTTCCTAAAGATGATAATGTTAAAAAGAAGCTTTTTAAGAATCATTTACACTATCGTCAAGCTCAAGTTGATTTGATTGATCATATTCATCAATTTTTAAATCAACCAAATGAAAAAGCAATGATAGTTGAAGCCCCAAATGGAACTGGAAAAACTTTTTCATATTTATTTAGTTATGCTTATCAGCTTTATTCTGGTAGAAAATTAGTGATTGCAGCACCAACTAAAGTATTACAAGATCAAATTCTTAAACAAGAAATTCCACAAATGCTAAAAATTACTAACCTAGATTTGACAGCAGAAGTGGTGAAGTCAAGCAGTCATTATTTAGACTTGGATGGTTTTGTTCAAAGTTTATTCCAAGGAACACCTAATAAGCCAACTTTGGTTTTACAAATGCAAATCTTAGTTTGGCTTACTAAGACTAAAACAGGTGATTTAGATGAGTTAGAGTTAACTAACTATAAAGAACCATTATTTGCGCAAATTCAACACCCAGGGGATGCTAGAGTAGGAAGTCGATTTGCGGAAGTTGATTTTTGGAACTTAGCTAGACAAAAGCAAGAACAAGCAGATATTTTGGTTACAAACCATTCTTATTTAGCAAATCATTACATGGATACTATTTGGGGTCAAAATCCTTACTTAGTAATTGATGAAGCACATAGATTTACAGATAATGTCATTCTTTCTAGAAATGATGCAATGCGTTTTGAATCGTTATGGGGTGTGCTTAGTCATTTAAGAAACTTGCTCTATTTCGGAGATGATTGCATTAAAAATCAATATGGGGATGATGTTCAACTTAACTTTTTGCTTAAAAATCTTGATCCAGAAATTCTAGAATTGATTCAAGCAATTAATGAGTTGCAAAAGTCACTTTATAAACATAAAGATATGGCAATTAATAAATCTTTATTAGCTAATGGAACATTACAGTTAAGTTTTGAAGCAAGTAAGCTTTTTCCATACCGTGAACAATTTTTACAAAAATTAGAAAAGTTTTGTAAGAAATTAGAAAAAGTACGTCAAGATACTAACCAAGTATTATTCCATTTATATCATGAGCAAGATACTTCTAGTGCTGGAAATGATGCAATTCTTGGAGATATTACTGATCAAATTGATAAATTAGATTACTATACTGAAAAAAGTTATCAATTATCAGATTTAGTTTCAGATCCTTTAAATATGGATCAAGAAGGATTTGTACTAATGATTACTAATCCAGAAGATCCTCTTAGTACTAATTTAGAGTGGATGATGCTTGATGTATCACAAGAATTGAAACAAATTTACAGTCGTTTTAATCATATATTGTTTGTGAGTGCAACTTTTACAAGTGATGATAATTTTGAATTTGCAACCAAGCAATTAGCAATTAATGATTTAAGTCCTGTTTTATATGTGGGTAAGAGTACATTTGATTTTAATAAACACTTAGAAGTATTGGCAGTGACAGGGATGCCTGATCCTGCTAGTGAAGAATTTGATGAAAAAGTTGAACAAATTTTGACTAATGATTTAACTACGAAAAATCATGTTTTAGTTTTAATGACAAATCTTGATCGAATTAGGGATGTATATGTTAGAATCGTTAATAAACCTGAATTAAAAGATTTTGAAATTTTAGCACAAGGTTTATCAGGCTCTAACAATAGAATTGCTAAAAGATTTGGAATTGCTAAAAGAGCGATAATTTTAGGAGCTGATAGTTTTTGGGAAGGAATTGACTTTCATGAAAGTGGAGTTGATACTGTAATTGTTACCAAACTACCTTTTGAGTCTCCTAGTCAGCCAGAAGTCAAATTGCGACAAAAACATTTAATGAATCTTGGTGTTAATGTTTTTAAAACTGATACTTTACCAAGAGCAATTATCCGCTTTAAGCAAGGAATGGGACGATTAATTCGTGGCGAAAAAGACCATGGTCAGTTTGTGATTTTAGATTCAAGATTGTGGACCAAAGACTATGGACAAGGATTTTTAAATGCTCTTCCGGTAAAACCAGAAAAAGTAAATCTAAAGGAATTACATAAAAAATTAGAAAATTATGATCAGAGACGACACAAGACAAACCGTTAAATTTGTAGTTTGGGTAATTGTACTTGTTATTGCTTTTTATATTGCTAGTGTATTTGTTTTTTATAAAGCTGGCTCACAATCTCGTGATAATGATAAAAAAATAGCACAACTAGCAAGTCAAAAAACTCCAATTACAAATGTTCAGTCTTACTATCATTTAGATAGAGGCGTAAGCAGTTATTCACTTAAAGGAACTAGTAAAAAAGGACAAAATTATTACTTTATTTATTTACCCAAGACCAAAAAAGCTTATTTAATGCCTGCTAAAAAGGGTGTTAGTGAAAATAAAATTCAAAGTGAATTTAAAAGATTACACCCAGAACAAAATATTTCTGAAATTAATTTAGGTTGGTATAAAGGTGAGGCAGTTTGGGAAGTTGCTTCTCAAAACAAAAATAAAGAGTATAGTTACACTTTATATGAATTTAAATCAGGAAATGAAATATCAGAAGTCGCCAATCTTTAAAATCTTTGGTATGATAGATAAAGTATATTGATGAAGGTGGAGAGAAAAATTATGACAGAATTAATCTCAATTAAAGATTCCTCCAAACATGTTGATGAAGAAGTAAAGATGCATGTTTGGATGACAGATAAACGTTCAAGCGGAAAGATTATTTTCTTGCAATTACGTGATGGTACTGCATTCTTCCAAGGTGTTGTTCGTAAGAACGACGTTTCAGAAGAAGTATTCCAGGCAGCTAAGTCTTTGCATCAGGAAGCAAGCTTTTACCTTACAGGTACTATTCATAAGGATGAACGTTCAAAGTTTGGTTATGAAATCCAAATTAAGGATATTAAAGTAGTAACTAATAATGGAAACTATCCAATCGGTAACAAGGAACATGGTATTGATTTCCTTTTGGATCACCGTCATTTATGGCTTAGAAGTCGTCGTCCATTTGCAATTATGCAAATTAGAAACCAAGCTTTCAAGGGTATTGTTGACTTCTTTGAACAAGAAGGCTTCATTAAGTTTGATGCACCTATTTTGATGCAATCAGCTCCAGAAGGTACTACTGAATTGTTCCACATTGATTACTTTGATCATGATGCATACCTTTCACAATCTGGTCAATTATATGGTGAAGTTGGTGCTGCTGCATTTGGTAAAATTTTTACTTTTGGTCCAACATTTAGAGCAGAAGAATCAAAGACTCGCCGTCACTTGACTGAATTTTGGATGATGGAACCAGAAATGGCTTGGATGCACCAAGATGAATCATTGGATATTCAAGAAAGATTGCTTCAATTTGTTACTAAGAGAATCTTAGATAACTGTGAATATGAATTGCGTCTTTTAGACCGTGATCCAGAAAAACTTCGTCCAACTACTGAAGGTAACTTCCCACGTCTTTCATATGATGATGCAGTTAAGATGCTTCAAGATGCTGGTCGTGACTTCAAGTGGGGTGATGACTTTGGTGCTCCAGATGAAGCTTACATTTCTGAACAATTTGATCGTCCAGTATTTATCATGAACTACCCAACAAGTATTAAGCCATTCTACATGAAGAAGAATCCTGATAATCCTAAGGAATACCTTTGTGCAGATGTTTTAGCACCAGAAGGCTATGGTGAAATTATTGGTGGTAGTGAACGTGAAAGCGACTACGACACATTGAAGGCTCAAATTGAAGAAGCAGGATTGAATGAAAAAGATTACGAATGGTACCTTGACCTTCGTAGATATGGTTCAGTTCCTCACTCTGGATTTGGTATTGGTTTTGAAAGATACCTTGGCTGGATTTGCAAGTTAGATCACATTCGTGAAGCAATTCCATTCCCAAGAATGATTAACCGTTTGGAACCTTAATAATTTTAAAAGATAATAAAAAAGTTGGACTTGTAATAGTTCAGCTTTTTTGTTTAGAAAGGATAAAGCTTTTGGAATATAATAGTTATCGTGCGCTTGGTTTTACTACACTTCAAAACGGCTTAATTGCTTATTATCCGCAATTAGGAATTAGTGATATTCAGTTGATATTAATTATTCAGTTAGAAGCTTTTAATCAGCGTGGGGAACATTTTCCTTCAAATGAAAAAATAGCCTCTAATACTAATTTAACTACTAATGATGTCGCAAATCTTATCCAGCAAATGATTGACCAAGGATTATTATCAATTGAACAAACCACCGATTCAAAAGGAATGATTGGTAATCGTTATAACTTGAATCCTTTGTATAAAAAGTTGGATAATTATCTTAACGATCATATTATTATTAAAAATAATCAAACTAATAAAACTGTTGAAGTAGCGGATAGTTTAGAAAATAATCCAGTTAATATGTTGGCAAGGCAATTTGAAATTGAATTTGGTCGTTATTTAAGTCCGATTGAGCGACAAGAGTTGTCTGCATGGCTTACAGTAGACCATTATTCACCAGAAATTATTAAAATGGCTCTGCGTGAAGCTGTTTTATCGCAAGTTTATAGTTTAAAGTATGTTGATAGAATCTTATTAAATTGGCAAAGACATAATTTGAAGACAGTTTATGAAGTTAAGCAATTTTTACAGAGGAATCGATAATGACAAAAGAAACATTATTAAGTGATGATGAGGCAAGGGAAGTATTAAATAAAATTGATAGCTTGTATCCTGATGCAAAAGGAGAGCTCAAATGGGATACTAAGTTTCATTTGTTATGTGCAGTATTAATGAGTGCTCAAACAACAGATAAAATGGTTAATCGTGTGATGCCAAAGTTTATTGAAGATTTTCCAACTCCTCAAGATTTAGCTAATGCTTCGATTGAAGATATTGAAAATGACATTAAGCAAATAGGTCTATATCATTCTAAGGCAAAACATTTAAAAGAATCAGCACAGATTATAGTTGATAAGTTTAACGGTCAAATTCCAAATGATAAAAAATTATTAATGACTCTCCCGGGTGTAGGTGAAAAAACAGCAAATGTGGTATTGGCAGAAGGGTTCGGCAGACCAGCTATTGCAGTTGATACACATGTTTCTAGAATTTCTAAGAAATTCAAAATTGTTGATGAAAAGGCTACTCCCCATGAAATAGAAAAAAGATTAGAAGAACTTCTTCCTAAGGAAAAATGGATCCATACGCACCATGCTATGATTTTATTTGGGCGTTATACAATGCCATCAAGAGCTAAGGGAGATCCATATTCATATTTACCAAAATAAGACAAATGAAAAAATCAGTCGGGTTATAGTTAATATAAGTATGATTAGACTGATTTTTTGTTTTTATGATTTTAAAAAAATAGTGAAAATGTTTAAATGGCTGATTAAAATTTGTTACAATATAAAAAATAAAGCAAAAGAGGAAAAACTATGAAACTAAATAAGAAAATTTCTGCAGTTGCACTTTCAGCAACTCTTCTAATTAGTCCAATTGCGTTAACTAGTGTGCATAATTCGCTAGCGCCAAATACAGTCCAAGCAGCAAGCTCCCTGAAAGGCAAAATTACTTTAGTCAAAAGTTACTCTAACCCAATGATTTATGATAAAAATGGTAAAATGCTTGCACATCAGCCACAAGATTTTGACTTCACTAAACCTCTTAAGTTTTATGGCCAAATTATAACTGTTAATGGTCCAAAGATTTATGCGGAAGCTTTTATTAATGGTGAACCTCAAACAATTATTAATGGTGAAGAATATGTTGACTTGGGCGATGGCGGCTATATTCTAGCTAAGAACGTTGGCTCTTATAGTTGGAAGACTGGCGTCCTTACTTTAATCAGGGATTCTTACGTTTATAATAAAAATGGTAAGAAATTATCAACTTATCGTGGACAAAAGGCTTTCTATAAAGCTCGTTCAAGTGTGAAATATACTGGTAAATTGTATACTTACCATCCAAATTCATTCATTAACATCGGAAATGGTTACTATCTTAACACCAGTTCTGTTAATACTATGAATGGTAAAGGTGTTTTGAAGTTAAATACTAATTCTGCCATCTATAATAAGGCTGGAAAGCGAATTACTTTTAATGGCAAGAGAACTTTAGCTAAATATAGTTTAGTTAATTATTCTGGCAAGAGAAAAGCCACAACTAAAAATGATGATTATTACTATTACAGTGGAAACAAAAAATATAGTATCCCTACCATTAAAATTCATGGTCAAAATTATTACTCTTTAGGTGGCGGTGCTTACATTAAATCCATCAATGTTGATTCAATCAACGGTCATGCACTTTTCCGTGATGGTGGTTCTACTACAGTAATCCCACGTAGTGACATCTTCATTTATAATAATGATCTTCAAAAAACTAAAAAGTTTGTAAAACAAGGTCAAAAAATCAAGGTTGACTTTACTAAATCAACTGGTCAAGGAGATATGGCTCAACGCTGGTTTAGAATTGCTGGTACTAAGGGAAGCAACGCACAATGGCTTCTTTGGGGCGATGATAGTGAATATGGCTATATGAATGATCAGTATTCAGGTAATTTAATTGTAAGAACTAGAATTGAAGACTAAAGTTTGAAAAGCAGGACATTATGTTCTGCTTTTTTTGAATAGTTATCCTAAAAGATTACGAAGACTTTCATGAATAAAGTGAATATTTTTCATTGACATTATTTATTTTTAATAAAGTCTGGTACAATTAATAATTGTATTTGAGAAATGAAAAAAAGGAAGAGACTATGAATTTTAATAAAAAGTTATCTGTAGCTATTATTTCTGCATCGGTGTTGTTTAACCCTCTAGTGATGAATGAGTCAAGCTTAACAAGCAAGCCTCAATCTGTTAAAGCCACCACTATATCAAAAGGACAAATTACTTTAGTGAAGAAGTTTAATACTCCACTTGTCTATGATAAAGATGGTAAGCTTTTAGACCATCAACCACAAAATATTGATTTTAGTAAATCATTTAAATATTATAGCAAGCCTGTTGTATTGGATGGAGCTAAGATATACTCAGAGTCCTACATTAATGGAATGCCACAAATTATTATTAATGGAAAAGAATATCTTGACTTAGGTGATGGTGGTTATATTTTAGCTAAAAACGTAGGTACATATTCATGGACAAATGGTATATTCACTTTGAGCAAAGCTTCTTATGTCTATAATGAAAAGGGTAAAAAATTATCAACTTATCGTGGTAAAAAAGCGTATTATCCTGCACATTCAAGTATAAAGCATGATGGGCAGCTTTATACGTATCGTCCTAATTCTTACGTTAATATTGGTAATGATCAATATATTAGTACTGATGATATAGATACGATAGATGGTAAGGGTGTCTTAAAACTAAAGGTTAAAACAGCAGTTTATAACAAAAATGGTAAAAGAACTAGTTATAATGGTAAAAAGTTTTTAGCTAAATATGACTTGGTTAACTATTCTGGTAGTAAAAAATCTGCAACTAAAAAAGATGACTATTACTACTATGATGGTAATAAGAAATATAGTATTCCAATAACTAAAATCCATGGTCAAGATTATTATTCATTAGGTGGAAATGCTTACGTCAAAGTTATCAATGTCGATTCAATTAATGGACATGCACTACTTCGAAATGGCGGTTCAACAGTTGTAATTCCACGTGGTGATATCTTTATTTATAATCATAATTTTAAGAAAACTAATAAGTTTATAAAACAAGGTAAAAAAATTAAGGTTGATAAAACTGAAGTAACAGGTAAAGGAGATTCTGCTCAACGTTGGTTTAAAATAGCAGGTACTAAAGGAAGCAAGGCTGAATGGCTTCTTTGGGGCGATGATAGTGAGTATGGCTATGGCAATGATACATTTGCTGGTAACTTATTTGTAAGAACTAGAATTGAAGATTAAAATAAAAAAGATGCATCCGAATTAGATGCGTCTTTTTTAATATAAAATTATTTAACTTTATTCTGAAATGCTATAATACATTGTAAGAAAAAGAAAAAGCCAAAAACCTTTTAAAGTTTTTGACTATTCTTGATATCTTATATAAAATAGCTGAGATAATCAGTTTATCCTTTTAGTAATTAAAAGAATCTTCTTAAAAAGTACAACCTAAAATAGAACTTTTAAGAAGCAAATAGAACCCGAGTATTCTACCTGCTTCTTCAGTATAACATAAAATTTAGAAAAGGAAGTAAACTTATTATGGCTAGTGAATCGCAACGCAAGGCAAACAAACGTTATAAAGAAAAACATAAAGAGCAGCAACAGTTATATGTTAAGCGATCAACAACGAGAAATTTTTTAAAGAATTATGCAAGCCTTGACGACTTGCAAGAAATGCAAGAGATAATTGATACAAGACTTAAACAATTAGAAAATAAATAGATTAGTATGAGTTTGAAAGATGAATGGCAAGACACTAAGCGTGTCTTTAAACAGTATAAAAGTGACTGGAAAAAAGAATCCGCTCAAAAGTTGCCAGCTCGTAAAAAGAAAATTATTATTTGGTTATTCTCTGTTTTAGCTGTAGGAATTTTAATTTTGCCATGGTTAAATTTAAAGAATGTAGCATATTTTTTAGATGCTGTAGTGGCATTCTTGTTAGTGGATGATGGTTATCCTTTGGCATATGTCTTTGGTAGACGAGGGATGAGTCGTATATTTTCTCTTATCTTAAGTTTACTAATTGGCTTAGTAATCATAATAATTGCTGGAGTGTATATTTTTGTAACTCCGGATGTCTTTAAATAATAAATAGAAGGTTCATTATATCTTTTTGAGTTGTGAATTATAATTTCTTTTTAGTTGGTCAAAAAATGAAGAAAAAACTACTATTATCATCATTACTATTATCAGGAGCTACATGGCTTGCCAGTGAATACTTCTTCAAATATGCTATGACACCATTTAATAAAGATGTAGATTCAAAAGCTATTTCTGGCAAAGATCCGCTTTTTTCAGAAAAAACATGGTATAAAAACTTTCCCAAGCAAAAATGGGTACTTAAAGTTGAACCGAAGATAAAACTATTTGCTCACTACTTAGACAATCACTCTGATAAAACTGTGATTCTACTCCATGGCTTCATGAGCGATGGCGACAGTATGGCTGGTTTTGGCAAAATGTTTTATGATTGGGGTTATAATGTCCTATTGCCAGATGCTCGTGCCCACGGTAGAAGTCAAGGCAAGTATATAGGTTATGGATTTAGAGAAAAAGAAGATATTCTGAAATGGATCAAGTCAGTTATTATTAAAAATGGTCAAAATCAAAAAATTGTTATCATGGGACAGAGTATGGGTGGTGCTACGACGATGATGGTTAGCGGACTTAACCTACCTAAACAAGTTAAATGTTTTATCGAAGATTGTGGTTATTCAAGCGTTAAAGAAGAAATAACATATCAGGCCCAAGAAGCAATTAAATTGCCTAAAATTTTATGTAAACCACTAGTTGAAGGTGTTAGTATCATTAACAAAAGACGAAATAAATTTTTCTTAGAAGAAGCTTCAAATATTAAGCAACTTAAGAAAAATACTCGACCAATTTTCTTTATTCATGGAAAGCGTGATCACGTTGTCCCAACTAAGATGGTTTATGAAAACTATAAAGCAACTAACGCTCCCAAAGAATTATGGGTAACACAACTTGCAAGTCATGCACAATCTTATCCGATGTATAAAGAAGAATACGAAGAAAAAGTTAGAATGTTTTTGCAAAAATATGTGAGGTAGTTATTATGAGTCTTAAAGATGAATGGCAGGATACCAAGCACGTCTTCAAACAATATAAAGATAACTGGAGAAAGGAATCTGCTCAAAAAATACCAGCTAGAAGAAAGAAGATTCTTATTTGGATATTTTCTGTTTTAGCTATGGGTATTGTAGTTTTACCATGGCTTAACCTAAAATATATTGCTTATCTTTTAGACGCCGCAATTGCTTTTCTTTTAATAGATGATGGTAACCCTTTGGCATATGTCTTTGGCAGGAGGGGAGTTAGTCGATTAATTTCTTTTATTCTAAGTTTTTTAATTGGCTTAATAATTGTAGTTATTGCTGGAATTTATATTTTCATAATTCCGGATGTGTTTAGATAGGGCTCAGTATAAATGGTGTTAATGGGCAACTAACACTCATTAACTAATTTACAGCATTTCAAAAATATGCCATAATCATAACAATACATTTTTAGGAGGGATGCCTTATGTCAAAATTTTTGCTTGATTATGATAAAGACCAACACTCTGTCCTTGAACCTACACATGAAAAGCTGCCGTATCATTTCCATAAGAAACTTCTCTATGTATTCGTAGAAAAGAAGGATATTGATGAATTTTTGAAAAAGTATCCCCATCAATCCATCGGTGAATTTTTAACTATCTCTTTTAATCCAACTATCTATGAAGTGGAAGTTAATGGACAAAAGTTTACTTTGTGTCAAGCACCTCTTGGAGCACCAGCTGCAGTACAGCTTCTTGATTGGCTAATTGGGTATGGTGTTAAGCAAGTTTTAGCAGTTGGTAGTGCTGGAGCAATTAGTGACTTACCTGAAAACAAGATGTTTCTAGTTAAAAGAGCTTTGCACGATGAAGGTACGTCTTTGCATTATTTGCCAGCATCAAACTTCATTGATCTTGAAACAAACTGGCGTAATATTGTTCGTGCAACATTAACTAAGCTAAAATTAGATGTTGAAGATGTTACAACTTGGACTACTGATGGCTTTTTTAGAGAAACTAAGAAAAAGGTTATAACTGCTAAATCATTGGGATGCGAATTAGTAGAAATGGAGTGCTCTGCAATGGCTAGTTGTTGTCAATTCCGCGGTGTTGATTTTAGCCAGATTTTATTTACCGCTGACAGCTTAGCTGATATTGAAAATTATGACGAACGAAATTGGGGCAATGATTCCCATAGTATAAGTTTAGAAATTGGAAGTATCGTATTAGGTGAAATTGAATAACTAAAAAAGCTGCTATTTTGAATAGTAGCTTTTTTAGTGCGAAAATTATTCCGGCCAAAATAATTCATCTAATGTCTTATCTAATGCCTGACAAATGTTAATACATAAGTTAATAGTTGGATTGTAATTTCCTTTTTCAATTGCAGAAATTGTCTGTCTGGTTACTCCAACTTCTTTAGCTAGCTCAGCTTGAGATAAATCTTTAGCAGCACGAGCTGCTTTCATTTTCAAGTTTTTCATTAAGCATCATCTCTTTTACTGCGGTAGTTAACATATAAAACTGCAATTCCCATAGTAATCAAATATACTGCTAACATACCAAATGTCACAATACTAGTAAGGTCCTGATTAAGGCTCGTAATGCAGAAATATGCTTCCATAAGTCCGCAAACAATTAAAAGAAAACCGTTACCAGCCATGTGCTTTTCTTTCATTCTAAAATAAGCTTGGTTGATAACATCATAAATGCTAGTTACAAAACATCCGCAATATAAGGGAATAATACTGAATAAGTAACTAGAAAACTTGATGTTAAACATTTCTAAGTACATCATAAGTACTGCTACAATCGTTATTGTGAAAAATCCGTACTTGTAACCACGATTGCGAATTGCTTCTTGTCGTTCGTCGTAGTTACCTTTCTTTTTTTGTGACCACATTATAGCAATGAGTGTAATGACACATATGGTAATAAAAATGATTGTTAATTCCATTTTTGTTCCTCCGTTAAATCCTTTTTTGTTTGATTTAGTTATAATAATATAATATTTATTACTTTTTATAAAATATATTTTACATTGGAGTGCGAAAATTGGTAGAAAATAATAAAAAATACCCAGTAGTTTAAAGTTACTTGGTGTTTTTATTATTTTATTTAATTGTACTGATATATTTAGGAATTAATGATAGTTTATTGTTAATAGGGACAGTTAATAAATAATCTTATACTACAAGTTCTTGTTAAAGGGCGTTATTTTTAGATCTTTAGAAGAGATGCGAAAGGATTTATACTCTGATGAAGATTAATCATATTACAAGTTTTGATTGATAATGGTAATCATGATAATTTGAAAAGAAAAAATTATTGATAAAAAAGTTTAAAAGCACCTAAAAGGGTGCTTTTTTCTTACTCTTTCAACGGAAGTCTACTTTTTAGACTTCTAGAAGTAGACAAAACAGACCTCTTAAAGTCTACTTAATAGACTTGATAAAGATAGAGTTAATAAAGATTAAATATAAAAAGATTCTTGATTGATCAATCAAGAAAGTTATAAGTATTTACTTAATCAAGGGATGCAAAAAAGGCACATCTGAAAATTATATTTTCAAATATGCCTAACAATGGTACAATAAGTTTAAATATTTAAAAAAACAAAATAAAAAGACAAAACAAAAAGCTCGTCTTTCAGATTGAGACCCTGGACAACGAACTTTTGTTAGATGCTTTTATGCATTGCTATAGTAATTATACCAAGATTGGTACAAATTTCAATAGCATTGCATATTAAGCCTGCAAAAGTTACTCAAGATGAGCTAACCTTGGAGGTTATTTTTATGAAATTAAATAGCATTGCACTTTTTAACGATAATCATAGTAAGAAAGCTACATTTCTCAAGTATTTTAGCTTTTTAGATAATAAAAAATACGCTCATCTTCCTGAAAAAGCTAAGAAGTTGTATAGCTTATTTTACAATCGTTATAAACTTTCAAAAATTAATAAAAATAAATTTACTGATGAAGATGGAAATTTGTTTTTCAATTATACATTAGAGTCAATTGAAGAAGCGCTTAATTGCTGTCATGAAACTGCTTTAAAATATAAAGACATGCTTATTAAGTGCGGTCTAATTGCTCAACAGCGCTTGGGACTTAATAAGGCTAATC
This sequence comes from Lactobacillus sp. PSON, assembly GCF_052615405.1. Lineage (NCBI taxonomy): Bacteria > Bacillati > Bacillota > Bacilli > Lactobacillales > Lactobacillaceae > Lactobacillus > Lactobacillus sp. PSON. Next base: position 267,341 of record NZ_JBQXFW010000006.1, read on the forward strand.
GTTATTACTTGTTAGAGCCAGAATATGAAGACGCTGACCTTTATGAAGAAAAGCCTGTCCAAGTTAACCCAACTAAACAGCGCAAAAAGATTAAAAAAGCTAAAACAACACCTGACTCTCATGAGAAAGCTACCACTATGCCATTTTTCATGAATGAATCAGGATATAATTTATTGCTTGCCTTTAAGAATTATGGATTTTTAACGAGCAAGCGACAAATCAAGCAAGTCAGAAATACATTAAGTTCAATTGCTCACCAAATGGAAAAAGATATAGTTAAGGCAAATCTATTGACACATGAAGAGTTTTTCCATATGTTCATTGAATATACTCCAGCTCAAGTTGCTACGCAGGAGGCTTTTAAGCAAGTCTTATTCCGCATTAAGGAACACTTGGATTTAGGAGAAAGCATCGTTAATTTTGGTGCTTATTTGCGTCGGGCAACAGAATATGGCTTATATGATGTACTGGTTAAAAGGATTAATGAAGTGAGAAATTTATAATTTTAATATGTTATTGACTTTAATTTTGAAAAAAATAGATAAGTTGATGCCCCACATCAATCGTTTTTTGCGCGCATTATTTAGGTTTAAGAAATCAAGTTAATTCTAAAAACAAGAAAGGATTCAAAGCTAGGCAACGCACCTAGATTGAATCCTTTTTGCTTTCAATCAGTGAAATCATATAGTTAGAGTCGGAAAGAAAACACTAATTGAAAATGATTACATTATTTGATACTACTATATTGTAGCGCTTCCTAACTTTAGAATAAAGGATAAAGCCTTATTTTTTTAAAATAATTGTTAAAAAAACTTGTATACAAGTTATCTTATGAAAACGCTTGCTTATAAAAGTTGAATGAACTACTATACAATTGTAAGCAAAATGAAAGAAGGTAAGAAAAGTATTCATATAAAACATAATCAATTATCTCTTCTGCTATAATTTGTTTAAGAGGTATTAAAATGACAAACCAAAAAAAGGCATACAATTATATTAAAGAACAAATTATAACAGGAAAATATCGTCCAGGTCATTTGCTTTCAGAAAACCAAATGGGAATTAGATTGAATTTATCTAGAACTCCTATTCGTGAAGCGATTAATATGCTGGAAACTGAAGGTCTGATTGAGCGAAATGGACAAGAGACACGTGTTACAAATATAACAGCTGAAGAATTAAAAGAAAACTACGATTTACGTTCAATGTTAGAAGCATATGCTTTAAAGAAGAACTTTGATAATTTAGATGAAGTTAAGCTTATTAATATTAAAAAGCAACTTATTCAAGCTGGCCAAGAACAAAATTGGTCACAGTATATTATTTTGGATAAAAAACTACATTTATATTTAACTAGTTCTGCTAACGATTCTACTTTACAAAAGAGCTTAGATTTACTAAATAATCAAACTGATAGAATGCGCTATACAATTGATGAAAGTAAATTATGTGTTAGAACATGTGTCAAAGAGCTAATTGAAATTATTGATACTATTTTAAATAAGGATAAAAATTTAACAATTGAGCTCTTACAAGATCATATTAGTAAGGTCTTTTCTTGGGAGAGCGAGTATTTTAAACAAGAGGCATAAAAATGATAAAAGTTATTGTATTAGGTGCACATGGTCAAGTTGCACAATTAACTGAAAAAATGTTGTTTGCTGACAAAGATGTTGAAACTACTTTATTTTTGCGTAATGCATCCCGCCTAAGTCAAGATAAAGATAAGGCAAAGATTATTGAAGGTGATGCAACAAACGAGCATGAACTTGAAGAAGCAATTAAGGGTCAAGACATAGTTTATGCAAATTTAGGTGGAACTGATACAATCGTCAAACAAGCAAAAGCAGTTGTAGAAGCAATGAATAAGGATAAAGTTAAGCGTTTGATTTGGATTTCAACACTTGGAATTTATGATGAAGTTGCTGGTAAGTTTGGTGAGTGGAATAAGCAAACCTTAGGCAATTACATTACTGAATACGCAAAAGCTGCAAAGATTATTGAAGATTCAGATCTTGACTACACTATAATTCGTCCAAGTTGGATGACCAATAAAGATGAAGTTGATTATCAAAAATCTAAAAAAGGTGAAGAGATAACCAATACTGAAGTTTCCAGAAAGTCTGTCGCTTCATATGTTTATGAATTAATTAAGAATCCTAAAGAGGATATTGATGAATCTATCGGTTTAGAAAAACCTCATACTGAAGGTGACAAGCCAGAATGGTATAGATAGTTTTTATTTTTTAGATATAGATGTAAGCGCTATTAATAAGAGGAAACAACTATGACAAATGGTAGTTTTATAGGGAGTGCTAAAGGAATGCACGCCCCAGTAAAGGTAAAAGTAGAGATTGATAATGATAAGATTACCGCGGTTCACATTGATTTGGGTGAAGGTGCAAGCGGATATGCAAAGGTTGCTCAAAATTTAGAAGAACAAATTTTGAAAAAACAATCTAGTGACTTAGATGCTGTTTCTGGAGCTTCAGTTACTTCAAGAGCTGTAAAGAATGCAACTTTTAAGGCATTGAATAAAGCTGATCTTGAAAAAGCAGACTATTCTTTAAAAAACGGTACATATTCTGCAAGTGCTCATGGTCATGGAGGACCAGTAACCGTAGAAGTAAATACAAATGATAATAAAATTACTGCTGTAAAAGTGACAAAGCAAACTGAAAGTCCTTATGTTGGTGATACTGCGATGAAGGTAATCCCAGCAGAAATTGTTAAGCAGCAAACCTTGAATGTTGATGCTATCACAGGTGCCACAATGACTTCTGAAGCAGTTATTAATGCCGCAACTAAAGCTGTCGCCCAAGCAGGAAATGCTCAAGCATGGTCACAAAAGCCATTTATTAAGAAAACTGCTCCTGCAAAGGACCTCACAACTGATATAGTCATTGCAGGTGGAGGGTTAAGTGGCCTATCTACTGCAGCTTTTGCTGTTAAAAAAGGATTAAAAGTAGTAGTTTTAGAAAAGAATGACCAAATAGGTGGTTCATTTAGATATGCTGCAGGTGCTTTTGCTACTCATGGATCAAAAGCTCTTCAAAAGATTAATCAAGATAATAATATGAATGAACTTTTATCTTGGATTAAAAAAGCCAACCAAGATAATCCTGGAAGTTCAATGAACATGGACTTTGTAAAATATCTTCTTAATAATTCTGGAAAGACTTTTGATGAATTACTTGAAATAGGCAAAACTGACCCTAAGTTTTTCTTGAGATTTCCATATATTTGCGCTGGTTTTGGACCTGGTGGTCAAGTTGCGCAAATCCTAGAAAGTTATATTGAGTCTAATGGTGGACTCATTCTTAGGGCAACCACTATAACAAAGATAAATATGAAAGATGGTGTAGCTGTCGGTGTTCAAGCTAAAAACAGCAATGGTGAATTTACTATTAATGCTAAAAATATAGTAATTGCTACAGGTGGTGCTTCATATTCTAAAGAAAAACTGCTTCAAGAAAGTATGCCTAGCTTAAAAAATGTTCACGTATTTAATGAAGCAAATTTAGGCAATACTGGTGATGGCTATAATTTGCTTAAAGAAATTGGTGCAAAAATTGATACTAATAATGTTTATAAAAGTGCAGAGTTAGATTTTACTCCGATGCTTTATACTAATTTTAGTAATGAACCAGATTATAGCAAAGCTATTGTAATTAATGATAATGGGCAGCGTTTTACTAATGAAGCACCGTTTAGCTTTTTGAATTTGACAACTGCCTTATATCGTGAAGGGAGTTCAAGGTATTACTTAATTTATGATGCTGATCAAGTAGCAGATGACTTTAAGAAGAAACTTGCTAAAATCCCTCAAGGTCCTAAAACGGTTGTTCATGCACAAACAATTGATGAATTAGCCAATAAAATTAATATTGACTCTAATAGTCTTCAAGAAACTTTCGCTAAATATCAAATAGCTTGTGAAAATGGTAGCGATAAATTTGGTAAACCTGCTGAGGATTTAATTAAATTCACTGGTAAAAACGGTTACTACGCTATTTATACAATGCCTGGTTCATGGGGAACAATTGGCGGTGTAAAAATCAATCAAAAAATGCAAGTAGAAAAAGAAGACGGAGATTATTTTGATAATATATATGCGGTCGGAGAAATGTCAACTGGTGATTTGTTCTCAGACTATTATATGATTGGTTTTTCTCTTTCGGATTATTCAACTGAAGGTCGACTTGTTGCCGAAGAGTTGTAAAAAATGAAAGAGAGTACGGTAGCTGTAATAATATTTATTTTTTGTATAACTATAAAAGAAAAGGAGTTAACGAACGCAACTAGTTAACTCCAATCATGACCTAAAATATTATAGATTTAGCTAATCCTTGTGATTAGCTTTTTTGTTGTCGCATAATAAGTTTACTTATAGTGATTTTCTTTTATCTAGTTAAGCAAGTCGTTGATGAGAATGATAACCAACAAATTCTCTAAAAAGAAGAAAAATACATAACTAGTAAATCAAAAATTCAAATTAGTTAAGGGATAGGTTGTTATGACTTTTAGTGACTATTTTGAACTATGTGGTTTAATTTTGTGGATCATCAGCCTAATTGGAGCTGGAGTATTAGGACATTTACATCTTAAGAACCAGCGCTTAACTGAATTTCAAGACACCGCGAAAACACTAATGACTGATTACGTTTACTTCTATGATAAGGCAGTAATGTCAGATGATAAGAAGCTAAACAATGTAGTTAATGCCGTGGTTGATGGTCTGCAAAGAAAGGGATTTAAGGTAACAGAAGAAGACGTGCAAAACATCTTTGCAGGAGTTGAAAAAGCTGTTACTGAGCTTAGGTTTAAGCAAAAAGAAAATTAATTGGAGGAAGAAACATGAGATTTATTAAACCTACTACAAGTGTAAATGTAGAAAAGAGTTTTGAAGTAAGTACTGGACATGGTTCAGTGATTCAAAAAGGTAATGTAACAAAAGACAATATTTACGCATTACAATTATGGAATAATCAAGAAGAGATTAGAGTTTATAGAGGTTCAATAAATGATCCTAAGAATTTGAATATTTTGAAGTTTAAAGGTAATGGAGCTGCTGGTCACCATACACAAACTTGGGAATATTCCGGTAAAAAGAATAATTGGTTTATTGGAACTAAACCCGTTGGTAGTTGGTGTAGTCAAATTGCAAGAGTTGATATTGTATCTGATGGAGTAAATCATAATAGCAACTTAGATTTTGCTAGAATTGCATGGTTAAGTCATGCTGGTAAAATGGATTATCCTGGTGATGACATGGTACGTTCTGAAGCAGCTGTATCACCTAATTACGAAAAGCTTTTAATTGCGACTATTGATAAAGCTGGTACAGGCTACTTTTCAATTTATAAATTATCACTAATTAATAAGGCATTGGATAACGTTAAGAACTTATCTCCAGAAAAGAGATATATAAAGATCAATGACTTAGAATATGCACTTGATTCATCATTTAAGGTTACAGAATTTTATAATAAAAATGCAGATAAGTATGATAACTTTGTTTTAAACTCTGTACAAGGATATGACTTAGATAATTATGGTAATATTTATGTAACAAGTCAAAAGTCTCCTGATATTGATAAAAGAACTGGTAAATTTGAAGCACATCATAAACAAATTTTAAAAATTCCTGCTTATGCAAGAAATGATTCAAGCAGATGGAGCACTTTAGACTTAAGTGCAGCAGGAGTGATTGATATTAAAGGAAAAGGACTTCATTCAGAAGTTGAAAGTATCCAAATTATTGATGAAAATTATGGATATTTAACTGTTGCTTATCATGAATCAAGAGGAACTAAGCCAAAGTGTTACTCATATACTTCTAAGAATATGATTTATAAAATTAAATGGTCTGATTAGTTATATGCAAAAAGCGTGAACTCTAAAATTCACGCTTTTTGTATTGAATTAAATAAATCATTATTGGATAATAAAATTAATCTAATAAAAGGAGAAATATTTCATGAATTTACATAAGAAATTATTATCAATAGGAGCTATAACATTAATTGGACTATTACCTTTTGCTTCTAGCACAGTTCAGGCTGCCAATAAAGTAGTAACTAAAAAAACAATGCATAATTCTGCAATTTATAATAAAGATGGTAAAAATACTGGAACAGTATTTGCTTCATATCAAGATGTAGAATTTGATTCTGATCCTGTTAAGATTAATGGAGAATATTATTACAAGATCACATATCAAGATAAATACATTAAATTAACTAATATTGACGGTGTTCAAAGAAAAGTTGATTCAAATGCATATGTTTATGCAACAAGTACTAAGCGTGCTAATAAAAAAGTACTGAAAAAAGGCACAACAATTACAACTTATGGTGGAAGTTATAAATTTAAAAACGGTAAAAAATACTATCGTGTAGGTGGACCAAAGAAGCAATATGTAAAGGTTGCTAACTTGAGCAAATCAGCTAAAGAAGTTCCGACTCCTGCAAAAGAACAAGAAGCTACTGCTACAGTTAAATCAAGCGTGGCTGCAATTTATACTGGAGAAGGTAAAAACGATACACAGCTTAAAATAGTAAAAAAGAATTTGAAAGTAGGAAGCAAATTTACTGTTGATTATTTTTCAGATACTCCGTTTTCGGGTTATTTCCCTTCAACTCAATATGGAAATGCTCCAATGTATCGAATAAAAGGAACCAATAACTGGTTACATTTTGCGGATGTAAAAGTTAATAAAGAATTGCCACAATATGATTATAATGATGAACATTATTCACGTATTAGATTTGTGAAAGCAACTGATGTGTATAATGCAGATGGAACTATAAGAGATCTTGGTGGACAGAAAATCAAGAAGCAATGGGGTGCTTTCAAAGTAGATAAACT